>JAHEEB010000086.1 GCA_024640925.1 Bacteroidota bacterium
AATGTAAAATTCAATCTGTTTAGAGCAAAACATTTGGAATTTTATTTATTTAACAGAATTTTTCTTCAAGTAATTTATGACAATATCTGTAGTACCAACTTTACCTGACACATAATCCCCGGCAGCTTTCCCTGCAACTGAGAGTTTTCCTTCATCCATCAGATAAGCATTCATTAAGTTCAAAAACTCACCAGGTTCTCTAAAACTAAAACCTCCGCTACAGCTTATCAAATCTTTTGCTTCCTGAAATTTTTGGTAATTAGGCCCAAATATAACCGGAATCCCATATACAGCTGCCTCAATGGTATTGTGGATTCCAACGCCAAATCCTCCCCCTATATAAGCTATCTGGCCATATTTGTATATGGAAGAAAGCATTCCGATATTGTCAATTATTAATATCCTGGCATTTTTTAAATCCCTATCATTACAAGAAGAGAATAAAACATAGGGCACCTTTATCTTTGATAAAATATCATCGATATGCTCCTTTTTAATCTCATGCGGTGCAAGAATAAGCTTGATATTATCTGGTGACTGTTGGATAAAATGAAATAATATATCTTCATCAGCTGGCCAGGTGCTACCTGCAACAATTACTTTTTTTTCCTGAGCAAATATTTTTGCCGGTTCAATATCTTTTCCTTGTGCGGCAATCTGTACAACTCTGTCAAATCTTGAATCACCAGCCACAACATGATTTTTTATTTTAATGCTTTCTAAAAGATCTGCTGATAAGGAATTTTGAACAAACAACATATCAAACCAGGTCAACATTTGGCGGTACCAACCTCCATACCACTTAAAAAATAACTGATTAGGCCTGAAAATACCAGAAATAAGGAAAAGTTGCCCTTTTGATTGTTTTACGGTTTTCAAATAATGATACCAATATTCATATTTGATGAAAAAAATCCATTTGGGATTAACACAATTGATAAACCTACGGGCATTCTTTTTTGTATCAAGTGGCAAATAGCAAATCACATCTGCTCCCTGATAATTCTTACGTACTTCGTAACCTGAGGGTGAAAAAAAAGTAAGAATTATCTTCACCTCGGGAAAATCTTTTCTTAAAGCTTCCATTATTGGCCTACCTTGTTCAAATTCACCAAGGGAAGAAGCATGGAACCATGCATATCTGTCTTTTTTATCAATGAGCTTTTCAAGGTTTTGAAAAATGTCCTTTCTCCCTTGTATCCAAAGTTTTGCTTTAGGATTGAAGACAGATGCAATTAGTACAAGAGAGTAATAAATACGTATTCCAATGTTATAGAGAAGAGTCATACTTTGATGGATTAAACAATGAAACGCCTAAAGTTCAAACAAATTAATCAAATTTTTCTTATAAATATTGAATGTCTCATATTATAAGAAATATGGTTATGACCAGTAATTATGAATATTGGTGTGCGAAAGTACAATTTCGCAGTAAGAAAACAAAAATATTTAGAAAGTCAAATTGAAGAAGACAGTGGTTATACTCCAATTAATCCTTTAAAAATTCGACCTAACGATTTTACCCAGTTCTCTTTCTGAATAGCCTCAAGTTCACCCTTGTCGAGCCAAACGCCTTTACAAACAGGACAAAAATCTATAACTACTCTTTCATCACGAGGATGATCTTCTTTTTGCATAAGAGGCGAATTTGCACAGCTTGGGCAAAACAAAGCTTTCAGTTGTTCCTCTTCAGAAGGAAGATCATAAAATTCTACAAATGTAGGTTCTACTATTTTTTCAATTTTAGCCAGTTCTCCACTTGCAAACCAAGCGCCTCCACACTTACTACAATTATTAACTGTAATAGAATACCTTTTTTCTTTGATTAAATCAACCGTCAAATCTTCATTACACCTTGGACATTTCATTTCATTAGCCCTCAATTGTTCAGATATCAAAAGTATATAATAAAAAAACATTTTGAGGAATTACAGTACAACAATTTTTTCAACTATCATTAAATTAAAACAATCGGAGCTGAAACATAAATTCCAGCTCCGATAAAAAAGCTTCAAAAACCAAATGTGTACCTATCATTATTTCTCTCTTAATCTTCTGGAAACCTCGTCCCAGCTGATTACATTCCAAAATGCTGCAATGTAGTCGGGCCGGCGATTCTGATATTTCAGATAATAGGCATGTTCCCAAACATCTAACCCAAGAATCGGAGTACCTTTGATTTCAGCAATATCCATCAATGGATTATCCTGATTAGGTGTTGAAGTTACTTTAAGCCCATCTTTTGTATGGATGAGCCAGGCCCATCCTGAACCAAACCGTGTGGCAGCAGCATTCGAAAATTCTTCTTTAAATTTTTCAAAAGATCCAAAATATTTGTTTATGGAGTCAGCTATATCACCTTTAGGAGTACCACCCCCCTGGGGACTCATCAGTTTCCAGAAAAGATTATGGTTATAATATCCTCCCCCGTTATTTCGAACGGCAACACTTAGTTTAGATATGTTCGAAAGTATTTCTTCAATAGGTTTACCTTCCCAACCTGAGCCCTCAAGTGCTTTATTCAGGTTTGTGGTATATGCAGCATGATGCTTTGAATGGTGTATCTCCATCGTATGGGAATCAATATGTGGTTCCAGTGCATCGTATGCATAATCGAGTTTTGGCAATTCAAATGACATAGTATTTAAGTTTAAGTTTAATAATAATGTTATTTAGAATGTTTCTAAATAGTTTTATTATAACAAGATTCACCTAAATAATGTTCAATTTGAAATGCGGAAATGTCTTTATTACTAAAATAAAAAGGAATTAATAATATAGTAATTTTGATACCTTCAGAAATCAATAAAACGACACGATGAAAATCACAGATATTAAGGGGACAGTAAGGTTATCAAACGGAGTACAAATGCCATATTTCGGATTAGGTGTTTTTCGAACAGCTGAAGGTAACGACACCATAAACTCGATACATTGGGCTCTCGAGGCTGGGTATCGCCATATCGACACCGCATCGATGTACATGAATGAGAAGAGCGTTGGAGAAGCCATCAGGTCAAGCAATGTTCCCCGGGAACAAATCTTTATAACAACCAAAGTCTGGAATTCTGATCAGGGATTTCAGAAAACAATTGATGCTTTCAATGCCAGTCTCGATAAGTTAAAAATGGATTATATCGATTTGTATTTAATCCATTGGCCAGTTAAGAATAAATACATTGAAACCTGGGAAGCACTTGAGGAGCTCTATCAAAAGAAAAGAGTCCGATCAATCGGGGTGAGTAATTTCCTGGAGCATCATCTAATTAGTCTGGTAGAAAGAAAAGGTTTGGTACCCATGGTAAATCAGGTTGAATTTCATCCATATTTAATTCAACCAAATTTATTAACCTATTGTCAAAGCCGGAACATACAGTTCGAAGCATGGTCACCTCTAATCAAAGGACAGGTTAATGATATTGAACTGATAAAAGAAATCGGACAGAAATATGGAAAAACACCTGTTCAGGTAGTATTAAGGTGGGACCTGCAAAAAGGGGTGATAACTATTCCAAAGTCCATACATAAAGAAAGGATTATTTCAAATGCAACTATCTTTGATTTTGAACTCAGTTCTGAAGATATACAAGCAATTGATACACTTGATAAAAATTATCGGTTAGGTGCACATCCCGATACGTTTGATTTTTAAATACTTCATTGATTAAAAACAAAACCATTCAAGTTAACATTTAAAGCACATATATAAAACAATTTTCCTTTCTGGTTAACAATTATAAACTTGTTATGAAACATTCGTACACTTTTACCTCCATTCTTTAGATTATTTTTGATCCAATTGACAGTTAAAGATTGACCTACTTATTTACCATTTTGTTTTAGCTGTTGAGGCTGGAGTATTAAGTGAAGATGTCTAATAGTTTTAAGTTAGTAATTATTAATTTAGGTTTTACTAGTTTTAAGTCATCTTACCCTACAGTATTTTTTAATAACTTCAGCCTCTTTTTTTACCTTAAAAAAACAAATAATTTCTTGAAAATGAAAAAGGCTGTGTATTTCATCTTTATTATTGCATTCTTACTTTCCTGTAAACCTTATTCAAAAGATAAGAATGGTATAAGCTTAAAAATTAAAGAATCTGTAACTAATTCGAAGAGATTAATCAGAATTGATGTGCTTTCTGATGACATTATTCATGTCAAATCCTTTCCTACTCTTTCAACTGAAAACATTAACAGTCTGATTGTTGATAGTGCTATACAAAAAGAAACTATTCCCTGGGCTATAGAAGAAAATGACAGCATAGTAATTCTTGTAACTAAAAAACTTAAAGTTCATGTCAATAAAGAATCCGGAGCTATCCAATTTACAGATCTGAACGGAAATACAATACTAACAGAAAGAAAGAATAAAGCTTCCCAATTTAAATCAAAGACAATTGACGGGAACAACTATTTTGAAATTCAACAAGTTTTTGATTCACCCGAAAACGAAGCTTTTTATGGTTTAGGCCAACATCAGAATGGGTTAGTTAATTATAAGGGACACGATATTGATTTATTCCAACACAATATTGATGATGTCGTGCCTTTCTTAGTATCAAGCAAAAATTACGGAATTTTATGGGACAATTATTCCAGGAGTAAATTTGGAGATCCAAGAGATTTTATGCCCCTATCCGTTTTGAAAGTATACGATGAAAATGGCTTAGCTGGCGGCCTCACTGCAAGATATTACACAACATATTCAAATTCAGAAATTTTTGTTACCCGACAGGAGAGTGAAATCAGATATAAATACCTTGACGAACTCAAAAAATTTCCTGAAAAATTTCCTCTTGGTACAGGAAAAGTTGAATGGAAGGGATTCCTCGAAGCTAATACTGACGGGCTATATAAATTTCAGGCATATTCTGCTGGTTTCATGAAAATCTGGTTAAACGATAGTTTGATTTTCGATTCGTGGCGTCAATGCTGGAACCCATGGTCAAGAAATTTTAGTTTAGAAATGAAACAAGGTACAAAGATTCCACTTACCATTGAATGGATACCCGATGGTGGTGAATCGTATATTGCTTTGGAATGCCTGACACCCTATGAAGGGGACGAAATGAAAGAACTTTCTTTATGGTCCGAAGCAGCCAAAGCTATAGACTACTATTTTGTTTATGGCAGCAATATCGACGAAGTCATTTCAGGTTACCGGAAACTTACCGGAAAATCTCCCATTATGCCCAATTGGGCAATGGGTTTATGGCAAAGCCGTGAAAGATATAAAACACAGGAAGAACTACTTGGTGTTGTAAAAGAATACAGAAAAAGAAATATTCCACTTGATAATATTGTTTTAGATTGGCATTACTGGGAAGAAGACAAATGGGGAGATCACAGTTTTGAACCCTCCAGGTTTCAGGATCCTAAAAAAATGATGGATGAACTGCACAATGACCTCCATGCGAATATCATGATATCCGTTTGGCCAAAATATTATGTTGGCACAAAAAATTACGATATCATGGAAAAAAATGGTTGGCTTTACATGGAAAACATTAACAATAAACAAAAAGACTGGGTTGGCCCAGGCTATGTTTCAACCTTTTTCGATGTTTTTAATAAAGATGCCCGAAAAGAATTCTGGAAACAAATCAACGACAGCTTGTTTTCTAAAGGTATAGATGGATGGTGGCTCGATGCAACCGAACCAGATATCTTATCAAATACTTCATTCGAAGCCAGGAAAAAGCTCATGTCACCCACAGCTTTGGGCGATGGTTCAGTCTATTTTAATGCCTTTTCCCTGATGCAATCGAAAGGAGTATATGAAGGACAACGAGGAACTGATCCAAACAAAAGGGTATTTATACTCACCCGCTCAGCATTTGCAGGTCAGCAGAGATATGCAGCGGCTACATGGAGTGGAGACGTTGCCTCGAGATGGAGTGACCTGAAAGAACAAATAGCCGCAGGTCTTAATTTTAGCATGTCAGGAATTCCCTATTGGACAACAGATATAGGAGGTTTTTCTCTCGAAAGAAGATATATCGATGCCAAAGGAAAAGATTTGAATGAATGGCGTGAGCTTAATTTACGTTGGTATCAGTTTGGGGTATTTTGTCCGCTTTTCAGAATACACGGGCAATATCCTTATCGTGAAATTTACAACACCTCCCCCGAAAATAATCCGGTTTATAAATCCATGGTTTATTATGATAACCTCCGTTACCAGTTAATGCCATATATCTATTCGCTTGCCGGCATGACATACCATAATGACTACACTATCATGCGTCCTCTGATTATGGATCATTACAACGATGTAAAAGTTACAAATATTAACGATGAATACATGTTTGGTCCATCTATGCTGGTTTGTCCAATATATGTCTATAAAGCACAGGATCGATCTGTCTACTTTCCATCAACTTCGAACTGGTACGATTTGTTAACAGGCGAATTCTTTGAAGGAGGGAAAGAATATTTGGTTAAAGCTCCATTAGAAAAAATACCTGTTTTTGTAAGAGAAGGTTCAATCGTTCCGGTTGGTCCGGTTATGCAATATACTGGTGAAATAGCTCCTGATTCATTGACTATATATGTTTATAAAGGTGCTGATGGCCAGTTTACATTATATGAAGATGATGGAACAAGCTACGACTACGAAAAAGGACTCTATTCAACTATCCACTTCAGCTATATTAATTCTGAAAATAAATTAATTTTAGATGAAAGAAAAGGACAATTTCCCGGAATGCTTAATGAAAGAATATTTAATATTGTAATTGTTTCGAAGGAAAATATCCAGGGTTTGAAATCAACACCAAAAATCAGCAAGACTGTTAAATATGATGGAAAACCTATTTCTTTAGAACTCTAACAATTTTCTAATGTAAAACCTGGCCCTTTTATTTTGGGCCTTTTATTTAAATTTTTATGAATAATCGACTAAGCCTGATATTGATTTTGCTTATTTTCTCTTTGTTTTGGGGATGTTCTAAAACCGAAAATAGCCGAATGATTCAATCTTTTAATGACAATTGGCAGTTTACACTTCAACCTGATTCGTTGCCGATAGACACCAATAATGGCTGGCGTTCTGTTAATCTTCCTCACGACTGGAGTATTGAAGGTGAATTCAGCGACAGCAATCCTGCTACCCCAGGTGGAGGTGCTTTACCCGGCGGAATAGGCTGGTACAAGAAATCATTCCTTTTACCTGTAAGCGATTCAGGTAAAAGAATATTCATCGACTTTGATGGTGTTTACAGAAACAGCGAAGTATATATCAATGGTAATCTTTTAGGTGTAAGGCCGAATGGGTACATTTCGTTCCGGTACGATCTGACACCTTATCTCAATTTCGGTGATAAAAAAAACACCCTTACTGTTATTGTCAACAATTCAAAACAACCTAACTCGCGCTGGTATAGTGGTTCTGGTATCTACCGAAATGTATGGCTGGTAAAAACAAATCCTGTTTATGTCGATTTATGGGGTACTTATATTACCTCATCGAAAAAAGATGGTAATACATATGATGTTTCTATCAACACACGAATAACAAATAGCACAGATGCCGATCAATCCATTGTACTGGAAAATGAAATCATTAACGACAAAGGAAAAGTAGTTGGAACGGTTAATTCAGGTTATACTATCAAGGCCAATACCTCCAATGAATTAAAACAATCGGTCCAACTGGTTTCGCCAACGCTCTGGTCGCTAGCTAATCCATATCTTTACAAAGCTAAATCAACAATAAAAGCTGATGGGATTGAAAAGGATAATTATGAAACAAATTTTGGCATAAGAACCTTTAAATTCGATGCCGACAAGGGATTTTTTCTAAATGAAGAACCTGTAAAAATTCTGGGTGTTTGTAATCACCATGATCTGGGCTGCCTGGGAGCTGCTGTAAATACAAGAGCAATAGAGAGACAGCTCGAAATATTAAAAGCCATGGGGTGTAATGGCATTAGAACCTCACATAACCCTCCTGCTCCCGAATTACTCGATTTGTGCGATAAAATGGGCTTTATTGTAATGGATGAAGCGTTTGATATGTGGAAAAAGAAAAAAACTCCATACGATTATTCGCTCTATTGGGATGAATGGCATAAGAAAGACTTGATAGATCAGATATTACGAGACAGAAACCATCCTTCCATTTTTGTATGGAGCATAGGGAATGAAATTGTCGAACAATGGGATACAAGCGGAATTCGTGTTGCAACTGAACTGGCGAAAATAGTTAAGGAACTCGACACAACCCGCCCGGTCACTGCCGCATGCAATCCACCAAGTCCGGAAAACAATGTTGTAAAGTCAAACGCACTCGATTTGATTGGATATAACTATGCTCATGCACAATACGAAAAATTCCACGAAATATTTCCGGGGAAAATATTCATAGGTACAGAAACAGTTTCTGGCTTGATGACTCGCGGCAAATATGATATGCCATCAGATAGTATCCGTCGTTGGCCTGTTCGCTGGGACATCCCTTTTACACAAGGAAATCCGGACAATACAGTATCAGCATACGACAATATCAGTGCTCCCTGGGGTTCAACACATGAAGAGACCTGGAAAATCATAAAAAAACACGATTTCCTTTCTGGTATGTATATTTGGACAGGTTTTGATTACCTGGGTGAACCTACTCCATATGGATGGCCATCGAGAAGCTCTTATTTCGGAATTATCGATTTGGCAGGTTTTCCAAAAGATGTTTATTACATGTACCAGAGTGAATGGACCAGTAAACCTGTTTTACATGTTTTTCCTCACTGGAACTGGAAAGAGGGCCAGACAGTTGATATGGTAGCATATTCCAATTGTGAGGAAGTAGAATTGTTTCTTAATGGAAATTCCCTTGGTACCAAAAAGAAAGGTCCGGAAGATTTGAGATTAACCTGGCAGGTAAAATATGTCCCCGGAACTATTAAAGCTGTAGGCAGATCCAATGGCAAACAAATACTCGAGCAAACTATAAATACTGCCGGAGTGGCTGAAAAAATAGTTTTAACACCCGACAGAGCCACCATCAAAGCTGACGGTCAGGATCTCTCTTTCGTAACGGTCGATATTGTTGATAAAGATGGCAATCTTGTACCTGATGCCAGCAACATGGTAAACTTTACAATTGAAGGCGAAGCCATTATTGTTGGGGTTGACAACGGAAACCAGACAAGCCATGAACCCTTCAAGGCTAATTACCGAAGTGCTTTTAATGGGAAATGCCTTGTTGTAATACAATCTAAAGGTAAAAAAGGGGAAATAGTCCTGAAAGCCAGTTCTAAAGGTATCGAAGACAACTCAATAAAAATTTTAATTGATTAAATCTGAATTGATTAAATATTAGATAAAACAACCCCGGGAATAAACATTCCTCGGGGTTTTTCTTTTTCGGATAATTATTTTGTTAAAATTATAACGGATCAACGGAAGGAACTCTCCAGTATGTTTACAAAAAAATAAGCTTTCGAGGTATACTTTAGAAAATCAAATTATTCTTTCGGCTTGTATTTCAATGGAATAATTTGATTTTCTATTTCAATATAACTTTTATCTTGTCATTCTTTTAACTCCACAGAAATAGTTACCTTTGAATCATTCTAATTCACAAATTGAGTTAAATTTACTCCACCTTTAATTATACTTACTTTAATAATATACTTTACTAAAACAAATCGTCATGAAAATAAATAAATTCAGTTTTATCCAAAAATTAATTTTTGGGGTCGCTTTAATGCTATTTGCTTTCGCATGCAAACAAACCAACGATAATAACCTGATGAGCCCGGA
>JAHEEB010000661.1 GCA_024640925.1 Bacteroidota bacterium
CATTATTATAACCAAATGCACCTTTGTCGTCCGGATTTACATCATGCAATTTAGCAAGCACAGACATAATTTTCCCCTCTACATCTTTCACCTTATACTGTGGTTTTACAACAATAGAAAAATGGTCCACTTTGTTTGGGTAGTTGTAAACCTGTTGGGCAGTTGAAAAGGGAATAAAAACGAGGGCATTTTGTTGTTCGCCCCATCCACCGTTATGCTTTGATTGATATACCCCGATAACCTGGAAATAAATTCCATTTATTCTTATGTATTGGTTTACAGGGTCTTCATGGTTTTTAAAGAGTTCTTCATAAACACGATTGCCAAGGAGAACAACTTTTCTTTTGTTTTTTAAATCATTGTCGTTGAGATATCTTCCATAAGTAATATAAACAGGGTCGATTTCATTTTCCTTAGGAGTAACACCTTGAACTTCATAACTTCCTTTTTGCATTCCCCTTATTAACAGAGTGCTTTGACGAAATCCTCCGCCTCTTACTGTAGGAGCAACAATCTCCAATTCCGGAATATTTTGATATAAAGCTTCCATATCGTTGTATCGGAAGTTATACCAGCGATTACGTGGCAATCCTTTATATGGCATAGTGGTTTGCTGTGCCCAAATAAACATGCTGTTTTGTGAGAAATCGCCCATATTAGCGTATATGGCATTTTCCAGTCCTTTTCCTGCACCAAGCATAATTACCAGCATAAGTATTCCCCAACCAACTCCAAAGGCGGTTAGAAATGTACGAAGCTTATTATGCCTCAGTGTATGAAATATTTCTTGCCACTTATCTATATCAATTAGTGTCATAGTATACAGGTTTTATTCGTCGCGTAATGCTTCAATAGGTTTAATGCGTGCTGCTCTTCTGGCAGGGATATATCCTGCAAGCACTCCGGCAATGATTACCAAAAATGCCGATTCAAGAGCAATACTAAAATCAACACCCGGGTTTCTGAAGAAATCAGAAGCAGGCATATTATTAGCAATTACTTCCAGTAGAGAAACGCCTGCAATTAAACCTAAATATCCGGCAACAGAAGTAATAACAAGCGCTTCAAGAACAATAAGCCCGATAATAGAAATAGGCGTTGCACCCAGAGCTTTTCTGATTCCGATTTCTTTTGTTCTTTCTTTTACCACTATAAGCATAATATTACTAACGCCAACAATACCTGCTATAAGTGTAAGGATTCCAATAACTCCAACAAAAATATTTATGCCGCTAAACATAGCCTGCATTTGTTTATACTCTTTTAAAGAATTATAGCTTCCCATGGCTCGTTGATCGGTAACATCAAACTTATACTTGTTAGCAAGTTTATTTTTAATATTGTTTAAAAGGTTTTCACTTTCATCTACACTTGTTTTCCCAAGAGTAAAGGTTATTGTGCCTACATTAGTCCCTGTTGAGAATGTTTTTTGAGCAACAGTAATAGGTATATAAAGTCTTTCGGTCTCCTGATCATGAACATCGTCAAAAACTCCCACTACCAGGAAGGGTATTCCATTGATATTGACATATTTTCCAATAGGTTTTTCTTCTTTAAACAAGCGCTCTTTAACTATTCTCCCAATAATAGCAACCTTTCTGAAACGCTGAATATCATAATTATTGAGTAACCTTCCTTCAGTTAATTTGAGGTTTTCCGTTATCTGGTGACCCGGATGTATTGCCTGAATACCAAAATCCCCATAATTGTTTTTATAGTTTGTATGATATTGGCCACCCCAAAGCTCAATACGTGCCGACACATTTTCTAAAACCCCATAACTGTTGTCTATCAATTCAACATCATCATTCTTGAACTTAATATCCCTGCCTGCATTCAGACCATCATGAGCCATGCTGGTGTTTCCACCCCACATCCACACACTATTAATGGCATCGCTGAAGTTATGCATCACCCCTTTCTGGAGTCCATTGCCGGAGCCAAGTAGAATCATTAAAATGAAAATGCCCCAGAAAACGCTGAAACTGGTAAGAAAGGTCCTGAGCTTGTTTTTGCCCATGGTACTGAATATCTCCTGCCAAACCCCAATATCAAGCATAGTTCAGATTATAAGAAGGTTTATATTCTCTTTCAATAATTCCATCTTTAAGGTGTATGACACGTTTTGTTCGTTCTGAGATATCTTTTTCGTGGGTTACAATAAGAATGGTTATACCCATACGGTTAATCTCATCGAATAAATCCATCACTTCGAATGAAGTTTTAGAATCCAAGGCCCCTGTGGGTTCATCGGCCAGAATAATTTTTGGTTTACTGATTAATGCCCTTGCTATGGCAATTCTCTGTTTTTGCCCTCCGGAAAGTTCATTTGGCATATGTTCTGCCCATTCTAACAATCCCATTTTATCGAGATATTCTAAAGCTATTTTATTACGTTTTTAACGTGTCACTTTCTGATAGTAAAGAGGGAGAGCTACATTTTCCATAGCATTTTTAAACGAAATCAGGTTGAACGACTGGAATACAAACCCAATCATCTGATTACGGTACCAAGCAGCTTTTTTTTCGCTTAAATTTTGCATTAATGTTCCGTTTAAATGGTAGGAACCTTCATCATAATTGTCCAGGATGCCTATAACATTAAGCAAAGTAGACTTGCCTGAGCCAGAAGAGCCCATAATCGCAACCATTTCGCCGGCTTCAACAGATAGATCAATGCCTTTTAAGACATGCAAACTATTTGAACCGGAAACATATGACTTGTGTAACTCTTTAATATGAACCATATCCTGATTTTATTGAAAGTATTTTTATAATGATACCGATGTTTTTCAAGTACTATGCCAAATATGTGTAACGAACTGATATTTATTGGCATAATAAAGTGACGTGATATGAATTACCATGCTTTCTTGTTCCAATTAGAACAACATCTGTTCGGAAATGAACGCCCTAATTATTGCCCAAATTTACTACTATACAAGCTTAAAATAAATGAAATCATAAGAAATTTTCTATTTTAATCAGATTACCAGACATTGAAATAGATTCTATAATTCAATAGGTTGGCATTCTGTTACTTTCTGTTGATATATTCATGTTTAATCGTATTTTTAGATCATGGATATTTTATCTCATTCACTTTCCGGGGTTGCTCTTTCTACTGTTCTTTTACCCTTTTCAAAATTTGGGACTAAAGGGAAGACTTTCATGCTTTTGGCTGGGGCTTCGGGTGGTTTTTTACCTGATTTCGATGCAATTAGTCTATGGACTGGTTTCGATTTAACAATTGGAAGATTTGCTTTTTGCCAGGGATTATTTTCTTTCAATGGAAGATTGCAAATCGATTCTTGAATTGGCTAATCCTCAAGTCAATTCTTTACCAGCACCTGAGCCCACAGATAACGATCTGCTTATTCCATGAAGCCTAAGTGTTTATTTAACTAAATTATTCAGAACAAATTCGTTTTTATCTTGTTTCTGTAATAAAGATACTGAGATGAATAGAATAGCAATGGTTTTGTTTTTTATGGTTATGAACCAATTTGTATATACTCAGGGAAGTAGTGAACTGAATGGAATAAACAACGAAAATATGAGTTTGTTAATTGAAGGAACAATGGCTCCCGATTTTAAAGCCAAAAATCAGGATAGCAAAGAGATATCTTTGTCGGAATACAGAGGGAAGAA
>JAHEEB010000662.1 GCA_024640925.1 Bacteroidota bacterium
TTCAGGGTGGAAGCAAAATGCATAAAATAAAAGCCGCCCAGTTTCAGTCCAGCCAGGCAGAAAGCTTTTATATGAAAGCTGAATCGGATATTCAAACTGCAATTACAAAATATTACCAAGAACTAAGTATGTATATCGAACAGTTAAGAGAACTGGAAACAGCCTCGGAATTTGCTGATGAGTATTACAGGGTTCAGGAAAAAGCATTCTCCGAAGGTATGGCTACTACAACTGAAGTATCCGATGCTCAGCTGCAGGTTGCCAAGATAAAAACAGAGAACCTTAATGCAGCCTATAATTTCGATGTAGCATTAGCCAGACTGCTTTACTTTTCAGGTATTCCTGAAAAATACCAGGAATATCAAACAAATCCTTCGACTCAGTTTATCCATTTTTAATAAAAAAGAAATCATTATAAAAAGAATAGAGAAATGAAAAAGACAAGAATTTATATAGTACTTATCGGAAGCATAATATTAGTTTTATTTGCTGCATATACTATCTGGCTGATTAGCAAACCAAAACCATTAGAAATACAAGGAGAAGTTGAAGCAACACAGGTGAAAGTAGCATCTAAGCTGGTGGGAAGGATTGATAGTCTTGCTGTATCAAAAGGTGATTCAGTGCATAAGGGTGATTTATTATTCTGCATCGAAAGTCCGGAAGTGAAAGCAAAACTGGAACAAGCCAATGCTGTTAAAAGAGCTGCTCAGGCTCAAAAAGACAAAGCATATGGCGGAGTGCGCCCCGAAGATATTCAAGCTGCATTTAACACATGGAAGAAAGCTGAAGCTGCAAGTAATTTGGCAACAAAAACCTACGAAAGGATAAATAACTTGTATAAAGAGGGTGTGGTTGCAGAGCAAAAGAAAGATGAAGCCGAAACCCAGATGATTGCTGCTGTTGAAACAGAGAAAGCTGCGAAATCGGTATATGAGAAAGCCGTGAACGGCGCACAGATAGAAGATAAACGTGCCGCAGGGGCATTGGTTGATCAAGCCAACGGAGTTATTGACGAAGTTACTTCATACCTGAATGAAACTTTTATCGTTGCTCCAATTGATGGTGAAATAGCAAATATTATTTCCGAACGAGGCGAGTTAGTTCCATCGGGTTTTCCTGTAGTAACAATTGTTGATTTGAGCGATATATGGATTACTTTTAACCTGAGAGAAGATCTTCTATCAAAAATAAAAAAAGGAACAACTTTTACTGCAACGTTCCCAGCTTTAGACAACAAAGAAATAACACTCGTAGTAACTTATATCAATGTTTTGGGTGATTATGCAACCTGGAATGCAACAAAAACTTCAGGCGATTTTGATATGAAAACTTTTGAGGTACAAGCAAGACCCATTGAAAAAGTTGAAGGGTTAAGGCCTGGTATGAGTGCTATCGCTGACTGGAATAAAATTGGAGAAAAATAACAAGGGTTAAAAATTATGAAAATTCCTGTAAAGATAAAGAATTCAGCGATATACAATGTTGTGAAGAGAGAGCTATTCAGATTTGCCAACAGCAGAGTATTGCCCTTCTTCACAATTGTAGCTCCGGTAATTGCTTTTCTGTTAATCATGTGGATTTTCTCAGCGGGCGTTATCCGCGATCTTCCGGTAGCTGTAGTTGATAATGATAACACATCATTGTCAAGACAAGCCACCAGGGCTATAGATGCAAGTTCAGTAGCAAATATTATAAGGATTAGCTCCATAGAGGAAGCCCACGAATTGATGAATAGAGGAAAGGTCGATGCCATTGTCCTTATACCTGCTGATTTTGAAAAGCATATTTTCAAGAATCAATCATCAGAAACAATGGTATTTATTAACAATACAAATGTAGTAACAGGTGGCGTGCTGAAATCGGGTATCTATAAAAGCCTGGGAACACTTTCAGCACAAATAAAGATTGCTGCCATGATGAAAAAAGGTATTCCTCAGTACCAGGCTATAGAAAAGGTTCAGCCAGTGAAACTTAATACTCATATCTTATTCAATCCTTTTGGTAATTATTCTTATTTCCTCACCCTGGCATTACTTCCATTAATGGTTAATGTCTTTACTTTTCTGGGTACAACCTACGCAATTGGTATTGAATTGAAGGAAGGTACCGCAGGTGAATGGATTAAAACAGCTAACAACAACATTGCATTTGCTCTTATAGGAAAACTGTTGCCCTATACAATTCTTTTCTTTGCCAGCGTTCTGTTAATGAACTTTGTACTATTCAATGTATTGGGAACACCCATTAAAGGTAGTCTTTCTGTCATTCTTCTTTCCGAAATATTTCTGGTAATAACCTATCAGTTCCTTGCCATTCTCGTTCTGGCTGCTACATATAACCTTAGGTTTTCACTTTCCGTGGGCAGTGCATATACAATGATGGCATTAACTTTTTCGGGATTGACTTTTCCGTCGATAGCCATGCCTTTTGTGGCAAAAGTATTTGCCTGTTTATTTCCGTATACTTTCTGGATAAGAATTTTCATAAGTCAAACCGTGCGAAATGAACCAAGCGGAGATATAGCCATTTATTTTCTGATACTCCTTTTGTTTATTATTGGAGCAATATTGTCGTTTCCTCTAATGAAAAAGCGATTGAATGACAGTAGATATTGGGGAAGAGTTTAATTAACAAAATGATTGAAAAAATGAAAGGTAAAAGAACTTCATTCCTGATAGGTTTAATTACATTTAAGAATGAACTTAAATTAATATTTACCGATGCCGGGGCTTTACTCATATTATTCGGCGCTGCTGTTGTCTATCCCATAGCTTATTCTATAGCCTATCAGAATAATGTTTTAAGGGAGTTGCCTGCAGCGGTTGTAGATTTAGATAAGACATCGACCAGTCGACAGATTACACGAATGATTGATGCAACTGATAAAATGGATGTTGTATGCAAACCAGGTAGTCTAAAGGAAGCTGAATCGCTTTTCTGGGAAGATAAGGTTAAGGGTGTTATATTAATACCCTCGGGCTTTGAAAAAAACCTGATAAAAGGTCAGCAATCTGATTTAAGTGTTTATTGCGATGCCAGTTATTTTTTGGTGTACAAGGGAACATTGGCTGCTACAATGCAGACTTCAGGTACATTTTCAGCCGGTGTCGAGATTAAAAGCTTAATGGCAGGCGGAAGCTCAATGAATCAGGCTCTGGAACAAAGAGAGCCAGTAAAAGTTATGAGCTATTCGCTGTATAATCCTTCCGGAGCCTATGGTTCTTATGTAATGCCAGGAATTTTAATTATTATTTTACAACAAACATTACTCGTTGGAATTGGAATGATAAATGGTGCCAGTCGTGAGAAAAACAATCTTCTTGTCATCCCGGGCCTTCATTTGCAAAGGGGTGTGGTTTTTACAATTCTTGGCAAAGCATTAGCATACTTTATTGTTGCTCTTATAACCTCTACATTCACATTAATCTGGATTTATGACTGGTTTGGTTTTCCTGCAAAGGGTAGCATCATCGATATTGTTTGCCTGATTGTACCCTATGCTTTTTCAACTATTTTTTTAGGATTGGCCATTTCTTTTCTTTTCAGAAAAAGAGAACAATCTATCATGTTCCTGGTTTTTCTTTCGCCTATTGTATTATTTCTGAGTGGAATTTCTTGGCCGACAGCTGCTATGCCTGTAATTCT
>JAHEEB010000087.1:0-1192 GCA_024640925.1 Bacteroidota bacterium
ACTTCCTTTTATTGCCTTATAAATGTCGAAGCCTCCCATTCCCTGATGACCGGTGGAAGAAAAATAAAGAGTTCCGTCGGGGTGAATAAAAGGAAAAGCTTCATCTCCGGGGGTATTAATCGATTCACCCATATTGACGGGTTTTTCAAAATCTTCGCTGGTGGATGTCCTGATGGCCGTCCAAATATCTTTAGATGGTCTGCCGTCAGGGCCAGGTATACTTCCTTCCATATCAGAAACAAAATACAAGGTAAGTTCATCTTTTGAAATTGCCGGATGGGCAACAACCACGCTGTCCTCTTCAATATCAAGTATTTTAGCTTTCTCCCATTCGTCATTTTTAAGCTGTGCTTCGTAGATTTGGCAACCCAGGGTTTTGGAAGTGCTCATTTCGCACCTTGTAAAGTACATGCGGCTATAGTCGGAGTTCATTACAGGTGTACCCTCTTCGAATTCTGAGTTTATCTCTTCAGAAAGGGGAACAGGAGTGCTCCAAACGCCTTTTCTGTCAAGGCTCGATTCAAAAATATCTGAAAAAGACTGACCTTTAACACCGCTTTCTTCTTTGCCTGAGGCTTCTTCTCTCGATGAGGTGAAATATAAAACACGGTAATCCCCCCTTCCAAAGGTGGGAGCATAATCGTTCATTTTAGAGTTAATGAATTTCATTTCCTCTACAGTATATCCGTTTGGGAATTCAATCCACTCTTTTGCTAAATCGCAGGCGACTATTTCATCGTTTATTCTCTTATCGTCGGGGACAAGTTCCTTATAAGCTTTAAACTGTATTTTTGCTTCGTCGTACTCACCAAGCATTTTTAACATGCAGGCGTAATTATAATACACAATCGGATTGGCGAAGTCTTTTTTTATGGCTTTACTATACCAGAGAGCAGCCTCTTTAGGTTCATTAATCTTTCTGTAACATTCACCAATATTGAATACAATTTTAAGCTTTTCGTCTTTATCGGTAATGCTTTCATAGGCTTTTTTAAATAAATCAATTGACTTATAATATTCGCCTGCTTTGAATGATTCGTATGCTTTCTTATATTTTGTGTTTTGAGCACAGGCAGGCAGGCCGATAATTATAAAAAGACTGATTGCAAAGGCTATGTTCGTAATTCTCATAAGATTTTAGCTTATTAGTTGCGGTAAATTTAAAGGTTTTTATATAAAAACAGGCTAATCT
>JAHEEB010000087.1:1202-9741 GCA_024640925.1 Bacteroidota bacterium
ACAAAATTCTAAAATACTCATAAATTGCTAAAAGTTGGAAAGTATGAAGCTAGAGCATTTGATTTTATAATCAATAATTGATTTTTAAGAATTGCTAAAAACATAAATATGGATAATTACCCTTAAAAAAACATACTAAAAATTGTAAAACAAATAAAAAAAAGAATCTTTGTTCAAAATATCAGGGGGCAAATGTATAAGTATTAATATTCGAAATGATTTTTGTCTATCTTTGAACCGGGTCAATAATTACTCATAATTAGTTTTTAAGCACTATTTTTTTATATTTTAAATACACATCTGCATGGCAACAGTACGATTTTATGCACTTCAGGAGGCACAAAGCCGCAAACCTGTGAAAATTGAATATCCGGAGAAGAAAACATCAGATTACTTTGCAGTCAATGTATTCGATAAAAGGAAGATGTTGGAATACCTGTCAAAAGATGCTTTTGATGGAGTTATGGATTGTATTGATAAGGGTCAACGTATGGACAGACGTCTGGCTGAACAGGTTGCTGTGGGTATGAAAGCCTGGGCTATGGATATGGGCGCAACCTACTATTCTCATTGGTTTAGTCCCCTTACTGATGGTACCGCAGAAAAACACGATGCCTTTATTGATTTTTCAGGTAGTGGGGGTGTTATTGAGAGTTTCCCCGGCAAGTTACTTGTGCAACAAGAACCAGATGCCAGTAGTTTTCCGAGTGGTGGAATCAGAAATACTTTCGAAGCCAGAGGCTATACCGCCTGGGATCCATCGTCGCCCGCATTCGTTCTTGACAGAACCCTTTGTATACCAACAATATTTGTAGCCTATACCGGCGAAGCGCTCGATTTTAAAACACCTTTGTTAAAGGCACTTTCAGCTATTGACAAAGCTGCAACCGATGTTTGTCAGTACTTTGATAAAGATGTATCAAAGGTTTGGGCTGCTTTAGGATGGGAACAGGAATATTTTCTTGTTGACGAAGCCCTTTTTAATGCCCGCCCTGACTTGTCAGCATGTGGAAGGACTCTGGTAGGGCACCAATCGGCAAAAGATCAGCAATTAGAAGACCAATATTTTGCTGCAATACCCGAAAGGGTGAGTTCCTTTATGCGAGAAGTGGAGGTTGAAGGATATCGTCTTGGAATACCAATTAAGACAAGGCATAACGAAGTTGCTCCCAATCAATATGAACTGGCACCAATTTTTGAGGAATGCAACCTTGCAGTAGACCATAATATGCTTGTTATGGATATTATGAAAAAAATTGCACGTCGTCATGGTTTCAGAGTGTTATTCCACGAAAAACCTTTTAATGGAATTAATGGAAGTGGAAAACACAATAACTGGTCACTTTTTACAAACACAGGAATAAACTTACTTTCGCCAGGTGCTAAGCCTAAAACGAACACTCAATTTCTTGCTTTCCTGGTTTGTACGCTCAATGCAGTATACAAACATCAGGATTTAATCAGGGCTTCTATTGTATCGGCCGGAAACTGTCACCGGTTGGGTGCAAATGAGGCACCACCACTTATTATTTCTGCCTTTGTCGGACACATGCTCAGCGAAATGCTTGATGATCTTGAAACCAGGGTAACAAACAAAAAAATGACCCCTGACGAAAAGACAGAACTTAAACTGGATGTTGGAAAAATTCCTGAAATAATGCTCGACAACACAGATAGAAATCGTACCTCGCCATTTGCATTTGTAGGAAACCGTTTCGAATTCAGGGCTGTAGGCGCCCCCGCAAATTGTGCTTCTGCTATGATTGCCTTAAACACAGCTGTAGCCCAGGAATTGAAAGAATTTAAAAAGGATGCGGACAAGCTTATTGACAAGGGAATTAAAAAAGACGAAGCTATATTTCAGGTTATCCGCGAGTTTATTATAAAATCGAAAAATGTTCGTTTTGAAGGAAATAGTTATGGTGAAGACTGGCAGAAAGAAGCTCCTAAACGCGGACTTACAAATATCAGCAATGTAATTGAAGCACTTGATGCCTATACCTCTGAAAAGTCCAAAAAACTTTTTGTCGAAAATAAAGTTTTTACTGAAAGAGAGCTTGAAGCCCGAACGGAAGTGCGTTATGAAAATTATGGCAAGAAAGTCCAGATTGAATCGAGGATTTTAGCAAGCATTGCGCTTAACCAAATTGTACCAACGGCTATTGATTATCAGACCAGGCTGATAGAAAATGTACAGGGACTGAAGGAATTGTTTGGAAATGATTTTAAGGAAATTGCAAGTGGCCGGCTTGAGTTAATCAGGCAAATCTCGGAACACACTTCAGCTATCAAAGCTATGGTAAACGAAATGACTGAAGAAAGAAAAAGTGCCAATAAAATTGAAGAAATTCGTGAAAAAGCTTATGAATATTCGATTAAGGTATTTCCTTTCTTTGAGAAAATCCGTTTTCATATCGATCGGTTAGAGCGCATTGTAGATAATGAAATGTGGCCATTGCCCAAATATACCGAATTGCTGTTTACCCGCTGATATTTTCATCATATCCTATAAAAAGGCAGCTAAAACAGTACTTTTTTTCATTGGTTTTGTTTATTAGCTTGGGGTTAAACCTTTACACTATGAATGCTGATAGCAATTGAAATTTTCGATATTTTTATTGCTAAATAAGGGATTAAATCTGTGCCCGGCTTTTTTTGACAAACAAAGTATCATATAAGACTATTTAATATACATTTGTCCGTTTTTTTCATAAATGAAACTATGGTTAAAGAGTCAAATGCTTCCATTCGGAAGCTTACGGTGGCAGGGGTAATTGTAACATTAGGAATTGTATATGGCGATATAGGTACCAGTCCGCTGTATGTGATGAAGGCAATAACAGCAACAGTTGGAGGCGACAGGACACTTTTAATTTTTGGAGCTTTATCTTGTATTGTCTGGACACTTACCTTACAAACTACAATCAAATATATTTTTATTACCCTCAGGGCTGATAACCATGGTGAGGGAGGAATATTTGCACTTTATGCACTTCTTAAAAAGAAAAGCTTACCAATTGCTATTCTGACAATGATAGGAGGATGCACCTTACTTGCCGATGGTATTATAACACCTTCCATAACAGTCACTTCATCAATTGAAGGTTTGAAGCTTATAGATCCGGTACTTTCGGTTGTACCTATTGTTTTGTTAATTGTAACCGTGTTATTCTTTGTTCAGCAGTTTGGAACCAATTTTATAGGTCGTTCTTTCGGACCTATGATGGTTGTGTGGTTTGCTATGTTAGGAGTGCTTGGATTGTCTTATTTGATTAAGTATCCTGCAATACTTGCAGCGTTAAACCCTATGTATGCAATAAAGTTCTTATCAACTTTTCCACAGGGATATCTTATATTAGGGGCCGTATTTCTTTGTACCACAGGAGCAGAAGCGTTATATTCCGATTTGGGTCATTGTGGAATAAAGAATATTCGTGTTTCGTGGATTTTTGTGAAAATTACGTTGATACTTAACTATCTTGGACAGGGTGCATGGTATCTTATGGCACATCCTTCCGATAGAAATATTAATCCTTTTTATGCAATAATGCCCGATTGGTTTCTTTTGCCAGGAATTATTATAGCTACAATTGCTGCTATAATTGCCAGTCAGGCTCTCATTAGTGGTTCCTTTACATTAATCAGCGAAGCTATTTCGCTTAATTTCTGGCCCAAAGTGCGTGTCTCGCAACCGACAGAAGTTAAAGGACAGGTCTATATTTCCAGTATTAACTGGTTTCTTTGGGCAGCATGTTGTTTTGTTGTAATCTATTTTGGCGAATCATCTAAAATGGAAGCAGCTTATGGCTTGTCTATTACAATAACCATGATTATGACTACTTTTCTTCTGGTTCGCTATTTGAATCAGTTGAAATTGCCGATTATTATTGTTGGTTTAATTTTCCTGGTTTATCTTACCATCGAAGGTGCTTTCTTATTTGCCAACCTGAATAAATTTATGCATGGTGGGTGGTTTACAATATTTGCTGGCTTTTTATTCTTTTTAATAATGTACGGGTGGTATTTCGGACGCAGGATTAAAAATAAATATATTCGTTTTGAAAATCTCAACGATTATGCCGGATTATTGAAAGAATTATCAAAGGATAAAACAGTACCTAAATTTGCTAGTAACCTTGTATACATAGTTAAGGCTAACAGAATAGAACAAATCGAGGCGAAGATTATTTTTTCAATTATCAATAAACGCCCCAAAAGAGCTGATACATATTGGTTTATTCATGTCGACAGGCTAAATAATCCCGATACATTCGAATATAAAGTACACCACATTATACCTGGCGTTATTATCAAAATCGATTTTCATCTGGGGTTCAAGGTAGAGCCAAGAATTAATCTTTATTTTAAAGAAGTTTTGGAGGATCTGGAAATGGCAGGAGAGATTAACCTTACCAGTAAATATAATTCACTCTCAAAACACAATATATTAGGCGATTTCCTTTTTGTTAACCTCGATCGGATTATGACCCCTGACTATAAGCTTAAGCCTTGGGAGACCTTTACTATGGGATTGCATGAAATAACCAGGTGGATGAGTATTAACGATGTAAAAGCTTTAGGGCTCGATACAAGTAATGTTATTGAAGAAAAAGTTCCTATCGCCATTGAGCAAGTTATTACTCAGAGAATAAAAAGAAGAAGCTAACATCAGAACGTAGGATAAGTATAGTACCAGTAAAGGATCAGTAAAGTTGATTACCTCTTAATTACAGATAAAATGGTGAAAATTCATAATAATGTAATTCTGGAAGGAATAGTTGAAGTACTGGGTAAAACTTTGGTTTTCAGGAAGTAATGGATAAGTTTCTGCCTAAGAAACAGATTTTATGGGTTTGAAATATAATGTTTTGTAACTCTGGTAATTCAGGCACTATTTCCCGCTTTTCAGCAGATGTTCCTGGGCTATTTTCAGTTCATTAAACCATTCTTCACCAAACATTCTGATAAGAGGGTCTTTCAGAAAGTCATTGACATATATGTTTTTCTCGTGTCCCAAAGCAATTGCCGGACTGCAAACTGACCATATATCGTAATTTACTGCAGTGAATTTCTGGTATTTTTTCAATCGTACCGGATACAAATGACACGAAACAGGTTTTCTGAATGATGTTTTTTTATCGAAAAATGCCTTTTCAATACCGCATTTATAAATGTCGTCTTCGATTATTGTATAAGCACATTCCTTGCCATCAATTAAAGGAGTAACCTGGTCATTTTCCGAGTCAATAATCCAGGTGCCTTGTTGCTCTAAAGCTTTAACACCTTCAGGTCGTAAATATGCTTTAAAGTTTTCATATTCATCCTCGATTATATCAACTTCATCTAAGGTTAACGGGGCACCCGAATCGCCCACAACACAACACCAACCTTTGCATTTTGTTAAATCACAACAAAATCTTTTTTCTATAACATCCAGACTGATTATTGTATCGTTGATCTGCAGCATGTATAATTTTTTATAATGAAGAAACAAATATAAAGTGTTTTATTTGGAAATAGGGTTAATTAAAAATTGTAATATAAAGAAAACCCAGACTTTTTCAATGTTTTGAGAAAGGATGAAAAACCTTCCTTGTGTTCCGCTAAAAGCGGTTCTTGTTTTTTATTTCGTGGTTAATTGATTAGAGATTTGATACTTTATTGATTTTTTGTGTCTCTATTGACAAATCCCTGGTTACCTTTTTTAGTAGCTATTAATTTTAGAAAATAAAATATTTTATCCTCTAATAAAATTTTAGAAATACCTCTGTGTGCGCTGTGTCATTACAATTCGATTTTGTAGTATAACGTGTATATTATAAAGAATAAATAATCTTATGAACTATTCAATAAGAAGTGTTAATTTATTTGTTTATTTTGCTCCTGAAAAAACCTGAAATTCTGTTTGTATAATGAAAATAAAAAACACGTATTTTGACCTGATTGAGCAATCGTACTATTTCCCACAAGAAGGTTTCGATTTACGCGATGGATATTTAACATTCCATGGAATTTCGCTGAAATACCTTATTCAGAAGTACGGAACGCCATTTAAGCTTACTTATTTGCCACGTATCAGTGATCAAATCAGGAAGGCTAAAAACTTGTTTAATAGGGCTATTAAGGCAAACAATTACAGTGGTAATTATCACTTTTGTTATTGTACCAAATGCTGTCACTTTCATCATGTGATTGGTACTGCCCTTAAAGAGACTGTACAGCTTGAGACATCATCTTCTTATGACCTAGATCTTATTCAACAGCTAAATGTGAAAGGTGAGCTCGATAAAAACACGTATATTGTTCATAATGGGTATAAAACAGATGAGTACCTTGATAAAATAATCAAGTTCCAGAAACTTGGATTTAAAAATTCAATTGTGGTACTTGACAACAAAAATGAGTTATACCGGGTACTTGAGCATGTAAAAGATGAACCCATTCAAGTTGGTATTCGTATGGCTATCGACGAGGAATCGCAATCGGCATACTATACCTCGCGTTTGGGAATCAGGCATAATGAAATTATCAATTTCTACAAATCGGAAATTGAAGATGAAAAGAGATTACAGTTGAAAATGCTTCACTTCTTTGTCGATTCTGGTATTGCCGATACATTATATTATTGGGGAGAATTTCAGAAGGCTCTTAAGATATACATTGAACTGAAAAGATTGTGTCCCACCCTCGACAGCATTAATCTTGGAGGAGGATTCCCTTTTCGTAACCATCTCGGATTCGAGTATGATTACGAATATATGATCCGCGAAATTGTTAAGAATATCAAAGATGCTTGCAGTGCTGAAGGTGTTGAAGACCCTGATATTTTTACCGAATTTGGTAAATATACAGTAGGAGAGAGCGGAGCAATTATTTTCAGTGTACTTGAAAAGAAACAACAAAACGATGCAGAGTTATGGTATATTGTCGATAACAGCCTGATGAACACCATACCCGATGCATGGTCTATTCACGAGAAATTTATCCTGTTGCCAGTAAATAAATGGAATAACGAATATACCAGGGTGAATATTGGCGGCATCAGCTGCGATCATTCCGATTATTATAACTCCGAAGATATGAACCAGGAAATTCTTTTACCGAAATTTTCGAGTAAGGAAAAAGAACCATTATATCTTGGATTCTTTCATACCGGGGCATATCAGGATTCTATCAGCGGCTATGGTGGGATAAAGCACTGCCTGATTCCCTCTCCAAAGCTTGTTGTTGTCGATCGCGATGAGACCGGCAATTATATCGATTATGTTTTCCGGAACGAACAAACGGTTGATGAAATGCTAAAAATATTAGGGTATAGCACAGGTAAAAAGTAATAAAACATGTATGAAGACCTATGCCTTTCAGGTTGCCGATATAATAAATATTAAAAATTTTAAGGAGGATTATGCAGGCACTCCTGTATTTTCTGATTCAAACGAACTATTCTATTCAAACGAGGAGGGTCAGTTTTTATATATCTTCAAATATGGAGTAGTCTGTTTTTATAATTATGATCAAACTGAGATGAGCCGAATTATGGGTCTTCTCAAACAATATTGCCGTAATATATCCGAAGTTAAAATTACAGAGGAGTATGAGATTGAAGTAAATCCGGAGAAAGATGATTTTAGTTATAACTCTATTATTATCAGAGAAGCCGAAGTTGAAGTTATTAAACTTATCATGCTGAATGTTTCTCAATCAGTTGTTCTGGATTATTATTCACGGCAAACTGAACTTCTTCTCGAAGATACACAGCAATATACTTTCCATCTCGAAGAAAAAGGGGAAATTAATATTTCCGGTAAAAAACTAAAGAGCTTTATCGGTAAATCGCTTAACCTGAAAAATAAAATATCGGAAAACCTTTATATTTTCAGTTCTCCGCCTATTACCTGGGATAATGAGTACTTGAATAAAACAGATCAAAACCTTAAAAAGGCTTTTGACTTAAAGCTTAGGACAAGGAATCTTCAGGAAGATATCCAGATAATTAAGGAAAATCTCGATCTGTTTAAGGAATTTTTGTTTCATCAAAAAAGTGATTTCCTTGAAATAATAATTATAATCTTGATTTTAGTTGAAGTTGTTAACCTGATTATAGAGAAATTGTTTTAATTGAACTTGTGGAACAATATCAACCAAGTGATGCCTATGGACATTATTATTAAGGAAGTAAAAAGCAGGAAGGACAGAACTGCATTTATAAAACTTCCGGCGAAAATTCATAAAAACCATAATTTGTGGGTTCCTCCTATATATATGGACGATAGATTGTTTTTTAATCCTAAAAGAAATCACTTATTTCTCCATTCCGATGTTATTATGTTGCTGGCTTATAAGGATAGTGAGGTTGTTGGCCGGATTATGGGAATTATTAACCACAAATATAATGACGCACATAACCTCAAAGAAGGTAGGTTTGCTTTTATTGAAACATACCATGATTTTGAAGTCGCCTCTACGCTGATTCGATCAGTCGAAGATTGGGGAAGATCAAAAAACATGAAAGAAATGATCGGCCCGCTTGGTTTTTCAG
>JAHEEB010000088.1 GCA_024640925.1 Bacteroidota bacterium
AAACAATATATTCTTTTGTGCCTCAATACCTTATTAATAGGGGAATACGAGTAGATATCGAGAAACAAATAAAAGGACGGAATTTTATACAAATTTGTCCTCAGTTTTATTTGAGTGAAAAGGATAGTAAGAAATTTGCACAAACTGAAAACAAGTTTAATACCCTGGTTGGTGGTGGATTACAACTTTATCACAAGATCTATGCATCGGAAATGTTTACTTTAAATGGCCTCTATTTAAGCTATGGACCAACATACAACTATTTCAACATCGAATACATCGATAATTCTGGCGATTATGAGGTAACAGCAAAAGGTACTATAAACAAATTTGGTGCAGACTTAATTCTTGGATACCAGTTCTTTATTAAAGAAATTGTAATTATCGATATTTATGCTGGCCTGGGAACCCGTGTTAGCTATATGAACACAGACGGAGCTGATAAAGACAGGTTTAATACCGGGTATTTCGGGTATAATTATACAGGTAATATAATGTTACTGGGTTGCAGAATTGGTGTCATACTTTAAAGTAAATCCTCATGAAAACAAGATATCTGATTATTTCATTCATTTGGTTTTTAACCATCTCCTCGTTTTCTCAAGAAGAAAACAAACAAAAATTTATGATTTTCGGTGTACCTCAATACCTGATTACAAACGGATTACGGATTGATATCGATTTGCATAAAAAGGAAACTCAAAACTGGTTGGTTATCTCGCCTTATTTTTACTCCGATAATTCATCAATCGATCCGTTAAACTTAAGTGGGGGTGACGATGATAATTACGATTTGTACTCTTACGATAAGATGATTGGTGCAGGATTGGGACTTCAAAAAAAGATTTTTCTCTCGAAAAAATCATACACCAGTGGTTTCTATTTAGCATTTGGAGGTACTTACAAGTATTTTAATATCGACGGAAATAGCTTTACATGGGTAGAGTACACAGGAGATGATGGACTGAAGTATCAACAGATGGAGGATATAAAATACAAGCTTTATATTCATTCGCTAAATGCAAATGCTACCATTGGCTATCAATACCAGTTTATTGATAATTTGTATATCGATTGTTTTATGGGTTTTGGCATTAAGTATTCTTACCATAATTCACCCGATAATGTTATGGTTAAATACAACCGCGGAAATATCGATTACGGTTATACAGGCACCCAATTTGTGGCTGGTGTAAGGTTTGGAATAGATTTGTGCAACAAAGATATAATGAAATAACTTACCCAAAGGCTATATAAAAAAGCAATGGAAAAAGTGTCCAAAAGTTGAAAAATAATCACAAAGACCTAAGACACAAAAGGTATCACTAAGATTAATGTTCTTCATGCCCCGAAGCCTTCGTGGCCTTTGCTTTTGCCAATTAGCCACTAAGATCAAAGATGGTTTCCCTTTGTGTATCTTCGTGACTTGGAGCCTTTGTGGCTTTTGCTTTTGCCACCAATACTCAAAGACCCAAAGATGGTTTTTCATGGATCTTTGCCTTTGTGGCCTTTGCTTTTACCACCAATTCTCAAAGACTCACTCAATTCCAAATTTAATCCCTCACTATTACGAAGGGATTTTTATTAAAATGTAAGATTTGTTCTGAATAACATCAGAACGCAGGATAAGTAAGGGATCAGTAAAGGATCAGTAAAGGATCAGTAAAGGATTAATTAATACAGTTGATTAAGTCCAAATTCAAGATAATGTAATTCTCGAAGGAATCGTTGGAGAACCTCCGAGAGGTCAAATGTGTATAGAAATTTGTTTCAAAAATGGATTTCGACCCTTTAGGTGCATATCTGGGCTGTTTTACCAATTTTCAATGAATTTTTAATCCCACAATTATAGTGAAATCCTGTTTTATATAATCCTTTCCTATATTTGAATGTACACGTTGAATTATTTGTTAAATTTAAAAATTATATTATGATTATAAATGTCTGTAAAAAAGTTAAATAAAGGGGCTTTATTAATATCTCTGAGCTTTTTCATCTTAAGCTTTTTCTGGATTTTATTTTCCGACCGAATCCTTTTTATGATTTTCTCTGACACATCACAACTAACCCTCTTTCAAACATTAAAAGGTTGGTTCTATGTTCTTCTAGCCACCATTTTTATTTTTTATCTTTCTAACCATGAAATAAGTAAGAAAATCAGGTATATCAATTTTCTAAATAAAAAAATTGACTGGAACACTTTAATGATTTCTAATATTCCGAACCTTGATGTTGTTTTATTCGATGAAAACGCTGACATAATGATGTCTCAGGGCAAAGAATTTGTTCAATATATTAATGGAAATAATCTCCTGGGGCTTGATAAGTTTATCCATTTCAAAAACGGAGATGAACCGATCTCTTTTTTAAAAATGAAAAACGAAATCTTTGATGGGAAAGAATTAAATCTTTCTTACGAAGATGCTGCAAGGGTTTTACGAATTAAAGGAAGACCTGTTTTTAATGAGAAAAAAGAAATTATTGCCGGAATGCTGGTTATTCTAAATATAACCGATCAGGTTGAAATAATGAAACAACTAACTCAAGAAAAAGAAAGTTACTCAAACCTGTTTAATGAATACCACGCCGTAAACCTGGAATTGAAGAAAAGCCATGAGCGTTTGAAACTTAGCAACATGCAGCTAAGTGAGTCGCAGGAACGATACCAGGCATTTTTAATGCAGACATCCGAAGGTATTTACCGGATCGACTTTGACAAACCGTTAGACCTCGACACCAATATTAAAGAACAGGCAAAAAATATATTTCAGAATGGACACCTTGCTGAATATAACCCTGTTTTTGCTTCCATTTATAATTCAGAAGAGCAAAACGACCTTATAGGAAAAAGATTGTCGGAATTGCAGAATTTATCAGGCGAAGATCTTTTCAGCAGGTTGATAGAAAATCTGATTAAACAACAGTACATGTTGCGCAACTTTGAAACCCGCGAACCAGGAAAAGATAATAATGAGAGGTTTTTCTCAAACAATATGATAGGAATTATCGAAGGCAACAATTTGTTGAGAATTTGGGGCACCAAAATAGATATTACAAGACAAAAACAATATGAGAAAGAACTCATCCTGGCGAAAAAGACAGCTGAAGAAAGCGATAAACTGAAAAGTGCATTCCTGGCTAACATGTCTCATGAAATTCGAACTCCACTTAACGGAATCGTTGGTTTTAGTGATTTACTGAGCCAGGACAATATTTCAGAAGCTCAACGAAAAAAATTTCTGACAATTATTAAAAATAGCAACAACCAACTCCTCCGGATCATTGACGATATACTGGATATTTCCCGCATTGAAACCGGTCAGCTTACCATTTCCTTTGAGAAATTCTCGCTTAATAAACTTATGGATGAGATTGAATCGTACCTGCGACAGCAGCTTAATAAGCGCGACAAACAAATCGATATTTCCATTTACATACAATTGAAGAGAGGTAATGATGAAATCATAACTGACCGTCAGCGATTGTACCAGGTAATAACCAATCTGGTGAACAATTCTGTAAAGTTTACTGAAAAAGGGAAAATAGAATTCGGGTATAAGCTAATTGATGATTCTACTCTGGAGTTTTTTGTGAGCGATACCGGCATTGGAATAAAGCAAGAAGATATTTCATCGGTATTTAAGCAATTTAAACAGGTTGAGGATTATACATCGCGCAAATACGGAGGAGCCGGATTAGGATTATCTATATCCAAAGGGATTGTAGAGCTGCTGGGCGGTACTATTTTTGCTGAATCGGAATTTGGTAAGGGTTCAAAATTCAGGTTTACTATAAAATTTAAGAGATTTAACAGTTAATGGGTTCCAGGAAATTTGGCTCATTTCTAGAAAAATCAATAACAAGAATTCAATCCAAGAACATAAAAAAATTGTTGATAATTAATTTCACAGATTTTCTACATCCTTTAACCTGTTCCCTGAATGTAATTTCGAATTGTTAATAAACCAGGTTACTATAAGCCATGTTCAATCAGTATTTTATGTTGTGAATAACTTTTGTTCATGTTCAATTTTTTAATTGAAGTTAATGATTATTTTAAGCCAGCTGATTTTACGGCTTTTTTTAATGATTAATTCGCTCAGATACAGGCTTATATTGTGGTTTTTACTATCGGCATTTTTGCTGTTTGTATTATCTTTTGCTCTATTCTGGGTTCATAAGTCTAACAAAACCAATCACCAGGCAACTCTTGAGGATTTACAATATTTCCGTTATCAGTTTTTAAAAGATCAATACCAGGTTGCCGAATTTTTATCTTCCGAAATTAACGACCAAAACTTTTATATAACCGGCGAAAGCAAGTACCTGAATTCTCATTATAACCTGATAGATAACATCGATAGCTGTTTTACTCATTCCTTTAAAAGCGATCGGGAACTTTTCCCACAGCTTAAGAAATCACTTTTTGATGTAAAAGAAAATTATACGGCTTATTGTAGCCTGTTCGATAGTCTGACTTATAATATTTATAAACGTGGATATAAGAACCTTGGGCTCGAAGGTGAAATAACTACCCACTACTATCAACTCGAAAAATCAGGTACCTTTCCTGCTGGCATTCTTAAGGATATTAAGCTGATTGAGAGCAACTATCTTCATAATTACGACCCTTACCTTCTTTACGAGGTAGACAAACAGTGCGATATACTCATTGAACAGGTAAAGTATAATCCTTTTTACACTCAACCTGAAAAAAATAAATATACTAGCCTGATTACGGCTTATAGCAAAAGTTTTCGTAAGCTGGTTAACCTTGATAAAAAAATAGGGTTAAGTCAATCTGCCGGACTAAAACAGAACCTGATTCTGGCTGGAAATAAACTTGAATCATCCATTAATAAATCGATTGTACAGGCACAGCAAGGGTTCGATGCATATATGGGGAAACTTAACCTGATATTTGCACTTACAGCGTTTTTGCTTGTTGCCCTCGCATTTGGTGTTAGTTTGTATACTTCGCGTTATCTTGTTTCTCATCTCGAAAGGCTTTCAGCTTATATATCCGCCTTTTCAAAAAACAATTTCGACCATAAAATAGATGTAGATTTACGGCATTCCACAAGAGAAATACGACACATTTACAGGGAGTTCAGAAATATGTTTGCCGAACTTCGAATAAGGGAAAAACAACGTGACATGGCTGTCAGATCGGCCGAAGACAACGAAAAACGCTACCGCGATTTAGCAGACTTATTGCCACAATCCATCTTTGAAACTGACCGTACCGGCCAACTTACTTATGTAAACCAGGAATGGTATAATACCTTTGGATATACTCCCGATGATATTGTAAATGGTGTAAATCTCTCGAATATCATTAAAATGGATCCGAACGTAAATCTGATGGGCATTTCAAGGTTTGAAAATAACGATATGATTGCCGTTCGTAAAGACGGAACCCAATTTTCGGCTACTATTTACTCAGATATTATTAAGAAAGGATTGAGAATTATAGGTCGCCGGGGAATTATAAACGATTCAACACTTCGTAATCTGTATATCGAAAGCCTGAAAAAAGAAACCATGAAGGCTATCGCTTCCGATCAACATAAGTCGTCCTTCCTGGCTAACATGTCGCATGAAATCCGCACTCCTATGAATTCCATTATAGGGTTTTCAAATATGTTAACATCTGATGAAATCCCACAGGACCAGAAAAAGGAATTTATTACCCATATTCAAACCAGCAGCGAAATGCTGCTTAATCTTATCGACGACATTATCGATATTGCAAAAATTGAAGCCGGCCAGCTTAAAATTAAAAAAGCTGAATGCAATCCTGTAAAACTCATCCGCGATTTGGAAGTGAGTATAAGTGCTTATAAAAACCGGCTTGAAAAAGAGCATATTGAAATCCGTCATAATCTGCCTGAAGAAGAAATACCCTTCATTACAGACGATTTCCGCGTAAAACAAATACTTACTAACCTTCTCGGTAATGCAATAAAATTCACTGAATCGGGGTGGATTGAAATAGGTTTCAGAAAAAAGAACCAGCGTATACTGGAGTTTTATGTTGAAGATACAGGAATAGGAATGGGAAAAGAGGAACTTCGGGATGTTTTCGAGCGCTTTACCCGTTCAAAAATTTCTGAAGAAAAGAAAATTAGTGGCACAGGCTTAGGACTTTCCATATCGAAAAATCTTGTTGAATTGCTCGGAGGCACAATGTGGGTAACCAGCAAACCAGGTAAGGGTTCTAAGTTCACTTTTGAATTGCCTTATATAAGGGTTGTTAACCCTGCTAAAATCGAAGAGCCTGCTCTGCCTCAGAATATTTATGATTTTAAAAATCTGACTATTCTCATTGCCGAAGATGATGATAACAGTTATACTTATCTGAGTCAGATATTTCTAAATGTAAACGCACAAACTATTCGTGCAGTTAATGGTAAAGAAGCTATTGAAGCCATAAACTTCCATGAAAAAATTGATCTGATTCTGATGGATATCCAAATGCCATTGGTAAATGGTCTCGAAGCAACAACCCGAATAAAAGAAAAACACCCCCACTTGCCCGTTATAGCTCAAACTGCCTTTGCTCTTGAAGGAGACAGGGACAGATTTATTGCTGCCGGTTGCGATGATTACATTACAAAACCTATCGATGCTCAAAAAATACTGGCAAAAGCAGCCCAATTTATTGGTAACACAGTATCTGACTCTTCTAAACAACCCGATATTTCAACGTTTTCATCTATCGGGAACAGTGATGTTACCTATTCTCCGAATAAATTAAATTAACAGTCTGCATGAGAGCTTTGCTTTTTAGTAATTCGACCAAATCAGGCGAAGAATATCTTTCTTATACCCTTCCCTATATCAACGAATTTTCAATAAACACTTCACGGAAAGCAGTTTTTATTCCATATGCTGCAATTACAGTATCTTACAATGATTTTTTAAAAGCAGTAGCCCAAAAATTAAGTGTAGTGGATATTTCAATATCATCAATCCACCTCTCGGAAAATCCATATAAAACATTAGAACAAGCCAGTTTAATAATTATTGGTGGAGGAAATACTTTCCAGTTAATTTCCTGTCTTCAGAAACTGAATCTTCTTCAGATAATCCGTGAAAAGGTGTTGAACAATACACCATATATCGGATGGAGTGCTGGTTCCAATGTAACCTGTCCAACAATCTGCACAACAAATGATATGCCTGTTGTTGAACCAGAATCGTTTAACGCATTGAGCCTGGTTCCCTTCCAGATTAATCCACATTATACCGATTCAGTCCTGCCTAACCATTCCGGCGAAACCAGGGAGATGCGAATACGTGAATTTATCGAAATTAACAGGCAGGTATATGTTGCCGGACTCCGCGAAGAATCGATGTTTTGGATTGATGGTAACAAAATTCAGCTTCGTGGAGACAAATCATGCCGCATATTTAAATTCGGGATCGAACCTAAAGAATACAATCCAAATGAAGATTTTTCGTTCCTGATGCAATAATTTTGTCTCTTTGCTTTTAATAAAAATTTCTTGAATGAGATTAAAGAAAATTGTAAAGTTTGTTATAATCCTTGTTATTAGTTGGATTGTTCTGGTAATTGCAGGGGTGATTTTTAGTACTGTTATAGAGGATAAAATTATATCTATTCTATCAAAAAAAGCCAGCGAATACCTTGTTACAGAGATACATATACGTAAAAACGATATCAGTTTTTCCATTTTTAAAAAATTTCCGACAGCCAGCGTTGAATTAAACAATGTTTGTATAAAAGTCCCCCCTTCGGTTAATATCGGAGAAATTAACCCTCTTAAGGGTGATACCCTGCTTTTTGCTGAACAATTATACCTTCAGATGAATCTGCTGAAACTATTGAAGAATCAGTACGATTTGAAGAAAATTTCGGTGTACAATGGCTTTCTTCAAATACTTACTGATAAAAAAGGAAATAGTTCTCTCGATATTTTAAAAGAACGCAATGCTAAAGATGATTCTGAATTCTCAGCCGAGTTGAATTCTTTTTCTGTGAATAACATAAAAGTCTATTCTGCTGAAGCAACAAGTAATACTAAAACTACCTGGCTTGTAGAAAAAGGTGCTGCTTCTGGTTCATTTTCCAACGAAAGTTTCTCAATGAAAGTTAAATCGATTGGAACCATTGAAAAATATGAGACAAAAAGTCAATATCTTGAGCCAAACCAACATTATTTTGTTGAAGCGGATCTTGATTATAATAAATCGCTGTATACCATTAAAAAAGGGTTACTTACTTTAAGCAATATTCCCTTAAAAGTAAAGGGCACCATCCAGATAAGCAAGCACACAATACTAAACCTCAGTCTGTCAGCAAAAAGTGTTCCGGTAAAGCAGGTCGATAAAGCAGCCTTACATGGATTGTTGGGCGAAAATGGTTTTGAACCAAAAAACGGTACACTCGATATTCAATGTACTATTATTGGTAATACACATTATGTTCTGCCATCAATAAAAGCAGGATTTAAAATCGAAAAGGGAAAAATATTTGATCGTACCAGGGATATATTATATGAAGATATATATTTAGCTGGCAACGTTGATAATGGAGAAAAACATCTTCCAAAAACAACAACAATACGAATAGATTCATTTAATGTAAAATCGGGAAATAGCCAGCAATCTGGCAGATTGAAAATACAAAATCTGATTGAACCCTATTTAATGGTTTCGTTAAATGGAACGCTCGATATAGAAGAGCTGAACAAGTTTTATCACATCCCTGATATTGATTTAGTTGAGGGGAAAATTAAAAATTCCATTGCCGTTACAGGCACTATTGATAAGAAAGACAATAGCAGTGAAATATTGAAAAATATTGCCTATTGGGGAAATCTCGACTTCGAAGGACTTGAAATAAAATGGGGCAAATATGATATTCCGAACACAACACTGTATGGCAGTGTAGAGCTTCCTGATGCTCACAAACTTATTCTGAATAATGTTAAAACGAAAACCGGGAAGACAGATCTTACAGTAGATGGGACATTAGCTAATTTTCAGGTAAAAGATAAGAGCCCGGCATTTTATGGATCGGTACATTCCGATTATTTTCTGACCGACGATTTTGTTGAACGGCCAAACTCAGCCAATAAAGAAATGCAGCCAATAGTATTTCCCGATTCAGTCGATTTTCAGGGACATGTTTCTATCACCAAATATGTCTTCAGACAATTCACCTCTCAAAATGTATCAGGCGAGGCTTTCTATCATAACCGCACCCTTAAAGTGAATAATTTTATCATGGATGGTTATGAAGGGAGCATGAAGGGAGAAATAATCCTGCGACAGAAAGTATCGTGCAATATTGTGTTGATTAACCAGTCGGTCCTTTCAAACGTTAATATACAAAAGTTATTTGTCGGTTGCAGGAATTTCGGACAAGATGTAATAACTTCCGAATACCTGGGTGGTAAATTAAGCGGAGAAGTAAATTTCTCATCGGAATGGACCAATAAACTATATTTTGTACCTTCTTCAACATTAGCCCAAAGCAATATTGAAATTGTAGGCGGAGAAATTAAAAATTATGATCCCCTGTTGGGCTTATCGAATTTCATAAGTGTTGAAGAACTGAAGGATATTAAATTCGATAATTTAAAAGCATCTATTTCTATCCACGACCAGAAGGTTTTTCTTGACCAGACAAAAGTAGTATCATCTGCCATATCGTTCGAAGGCTCTGGTGTTCATGG
>JAHEEB010000663.1 GCA_024640925.1 Bacteroidota bacterium
GATAGTTGAGCATATTCATTGTTCCATTCGGAATTGAATGGTTTGGCTTTAACCATAAATGTATAGGTACCGGGCGATAGATTTGTATAGGTCGCTGAATTCTGAGTTCCAATTTCACGCCATTCGGTTTCAAATCCATCCATTTTTACGGCATACTGGCAGTTATCAGAAAAAGGAAAATCCAATGCAGTAAACAGAATAGTGAAAACACTTTGTTTGTGACTTAAAATAATATGGTTGCAATACGTAATCTGTTTTTTTAAAGGCGATTTTTCACCAACAACAACATCTTTATTAAATATTTCAAAGCCTGTTAAGACAACTTTTAACGGACTAATTGTACTTACAAGTTTTGACGGGTCGAAACAAATCAATCCTTCAATGCCTCCAAAATAAATTCTTCCGGTTTTATCTTTAAATGATGAATTGATATGAAATTCATTCACGCGAGTGTTACGGGTAAGGTTTAAGCTTTTTATTTTGTTGGTTTTTGGATCAAGGCTACAGATACCTTTTTTTGTACTTAACCAGATTATTCCATTGTTATCTTCCTCAATGGCTGTAATGGTATTGTTTATTAAGCCATTTTCAAGGTCGTACCGTGTAAATTCCTGTTTTATAATATTGAATTTTGTTAATCCCGAACCCCATGTGCCAATCCACAGGTTTTCATTCCCATCTCTATGGATGCATAATATATTGTTTCCGCTGATGCTGTTTTGGTTTTCTTTCTGGTTAAGAAATCGTGTAAATGTTCCGCTTTCAGGGTCGAAAAGGTTTAACCCGCCTCCAAATGTGCCAATCCATATCTTTCCGTTGGTTGCCTCTTCGAGTGCAATGGCATTGTTGTTACTTAATGAATATGGGTTGTTTTCGCTGTGCTGGTAATTAATAAATTCGCCTGTTGAAACATTGAAATGACTAATGCCACCTCCCCATGTTGCTACCCATAAATTCCCGTCTTTACCATAGAGTATCGATCGTACGTTATTATTGCCGATAGATTTTGGATCGGAGGGACTGTTTTTATAGGTTATGAATTTTTTTGTTGTGGTATTGAAATAGCTCAACCCATTGGAGTAGGTACCAATCCAAAGGTTCCCCTTTTCATCTTTTCTGATAAGCTGAATATAGTCGCGTTCGGAACTGCCCGATAGCTGGTTTGAATAGTTTTCTATTTTGCCGGTTTGTTTGTTATAGGAATAAAGACCTTTCCCATCTGAGCCAATCCAAAGCTGATTTTCTGAATCGGCGTAGACCGATAATACAGGAGAGTGATCTATCCCTTCAATGTCGCTGTAATAAAAGGTAACATTTCCCTGCGAGTGCTCTATAACACTAATGCCGCTCCATGCTGTACCTATCCATATGTTATGCTGATTATCTTCAAATATTTTATAGATAGCATTGCTTGCAAGGCTCGATTTTATCTGGTTCGAATAAAGAAACCTCGACAGGGAAAAAGTCTTTTTATCGTTCGAAGGGCTAATCTTCAGAAGACCTTCTCCATCGGTACCAACCCATATTGTTCCGTTGGAATCGGTGAAAATATCTTTAACAATTTGTACTTCTTTAAATTCTTTCAAATAATCGCTGAAGAAGTTTTCGAACCGGCCATTGTTTTTATCAAATATATCAAGGCCTCCGCCATTAGTGGCAATCAATAGTTTATCTTTAAAAGGCTCTATATCCAGAATAAAATCGGAAGAAATGGAAAACTCATTAAAAGGCTCGAGTTTGTAGTGGGTAAAAACTTCGGTTTTCGGGTCAAATTGGTTTAACCCGCCTCCAAAAGTGCCAATCCATAAATACCCGGTTGAATCTTCGTATATGGCTCTTACCGACTTGGAGCTTATGCTGTATGGATTTTCGGGGACAAGAGTATACGTTAAAAAACTTCCATCCTGATTATACTTATTGAGTCCGTTTTCGGTGCCAATCCAGATTTGTTTCTTCGAATCTTCGTAAATTACATTTATTTCGTTAGAGCTTATCGATCCTTTCACTGAGTTATCGTTTTGAAAAGACGTAAAAAGATCGGTTTCTTTATTGTACAGGTTTAATCCGCCACCGAAAGTGCCCACCCACATTCTTCCTTTCGAATCCTGGAAAATGCAGGAAACATCATCCGAACTGATGCTATTGGAGTCTTTTGCAGAATAATTATACACCTTAAACCGTAACCCATCGTACTTGTTTAATCCGCCAATTGTTCCAAACCAGATAAACCCGTCGGAATCCTGGAAAATACTTTTTATCGAACCATTTGATAACCCGTCGCCGGTACCAAGGCGTCTGAAAATTATTCGTTCCTGGCTGTTTACATTTATCAGGAAAAGTCCCAGGGAGAATATGCAAAACAGTATCTTTTTAAATATCATTTTCATTTTGGAAAGAGCTATCTAAGTTAATGAATCCTTTCTGGATTATCAATTTCTCACTTTCATTGTGTGTTGGACAGGAAATAACTTTTTGGCAGACATCAAACATAGTTCACGGTTTTCATTTAGGCGGCTGTAAAATCATTTTTAAGGGTAGGTAATTTCTGATTGACAGGATACAAAGTTTAAAATTATTCTCAATATAAATCAATGTATGCCTTATTCTCAGGTATTATCAATTGCTTTTACCGAATATGGAGGATATCTTAAAAAGAATTTGGAACAAAAAAAATATCTGCTTGGATATACCAACCTGAATAGATGAAATTCTTATACGCCCAAGAACCAATACAAGTATAAATTGCTTGCATAAATGAGTGCATGAATTGTGACCTTAATATCAATAATTAATAACTAAATTTTTAAAACTATGAGAAAACTTTTTACTTTTTTTGTTTTAGCAGTCCTTTCAATAAGTGCTTTTTCAGCAAGCATTACTTTAAAAGTTAGCATGAAAGGAAGTGGTATGACTTACGATTCAGTTTTTGTGGTTGGTAAAAGTCTTATTGGTCCTGGAGCAACAAAGGACTGGGAATTTGTTTATATGACTCCGGAAGCTGATAGCGTATATTCTGTTACGTTTAACCTTACAAAAGGAGATACTGTTGTATACTATTTTTCTACTGGTAATAACTGGGATACATACTTGGATTTCAGAGAAACAGTAGATACAAATTGTGACGCTTCAATGGAAATAGTTGGATGGGCTGGTGATAGAGGATTTATCGTTCCTGATGCAGCAACTACAATTGGTTTCTATTTTAGTTCTTGCGAAGAGTTGACCATAGTGAATGGAATAGAAAGTCCTTCTTTTAACCAGAGCTTTGAACTTTTCCCAAATCCGGCAAATGGTTTTGTTACATTAACATTATCGCAATTAACCAATCAAACCATTTCCATTTTCGATATTTCCGGAAAATCGGTGAAAGTAATGAATGCAACCGATCTTAAAATGAATATTGATATTTCCGACCTGTCAAAGGGTGTGTACATGGTTAAGGTATCTGACGGCGAAGTCAGAAAAATGATAGTTAGATAATGAGATAGTGTATATCATTTTCATTCGTTTAAATTAGAGTTTAAAAAAGGCCGGATTTTTTCCGGCCTTTTATACATTTTTACTGGTTTAAAATAGAAATTATTATGAAGCGAATAATTACTGCATGTTTGGCAATGTTCAGC
>JAHEEB010000664.1 GCA_024640925.1 Bacteroidota bacterium
TCCACCTCGCAACTGCTTTCGGTGCCTTATGCTCTTCGTGCAGAGGATGCAGGGCAAATTACACTTTATGGTGCTGGTACAACTAATCCCGGTAAAATGGTCGTTCAACATTCGCTGGCTTTTCCCACCTGGGGGCTACAATACAATGATCAATTAGACCAGTTTTCATTTATACGAGCAGAAAGTTTAGCTGCAATGACCGTTGATCTGACACAAAGAAAAGTTGGGATTAAAACAACTCCGGGGGTAATTCCGTCAGCCGATTTGGAAGTAAATGGTACGGTTAAAATAACCGGAGGAAATCCAGGAGCCGATAAAATACTTGTATCTGATGCCGATGGTTTAACCTCATGGAATACCAGTCTGAACTTAAATTCGGGTGTTCCAATAGCTACTGCTCTCAAGTGCAACGGTGACGAGGCCCTTTGGTATAATGGCACATATTACAGCTGGGGTTATGGTGGTACCTATAATTATTTTTCAGATGCAGTAACAATCGGTACAGCCGCTGCTCCCGGCTATAACTTAGTTGTAAACGGAACTGCTGCAAAAACTGGTGGTGGTAGCTGGACGGTACTTTCAGATATCCGGTTGAAGAATATTTCAGGAAACTACGATAAAGGTCTGAGAGAGATAGTAGCTCTGCAACCCGTAAAATTTTTCTATAAAGAAGATAATCCAAGAGAATTAGCTTCTGATGAAGAACAAATTGGTTTTATTGCACAGGATGTTCAAAAAGTTTTTCCTGAAGCAGTGAATGAAGCAAAAGACGGTTATCTCGATTTTAATATGCATGCAGTGAATGTTGCTTTGGTTAATGCTGTTAAAGAGCTGAAAGCCGAAAACGACGAGTTGAAAGCCCGACTCACCAAATTGGAAGCACTAATGGAGGAAAAAGCCGGAAAGTAACCACAATTCTTAATTTTCAAAAAAAACAATAGTAAAAACACGTTGCAATATGAAAAAACTAATCCTATCAACAATAACCCTGTGTTTAGTATTAGTTATGCAGGCACAGGCCCCCGAAAAGTTCAACTACCAGGCAGTTATCAGGGATAGCCTGGGTAGCCCGCTGGCCAATAAAACAGTGTCTTTCAGGATTTCCATCATTAAAACAACAAATTTATTAATATCTAGTACAATATATACCGAAACTCTGACAGTAACCAGCAATGACCAGGGTATAATTACCCTTAAAGTGGGTGCCGGCGATTCCGATGACGATTTTTCTGCTATTGACTGGGGCGCAACGTTGCTTAAAGCTTCGACCATGAAGCTGAAAGTGGAAATGGATACTGCTGGTAGTACTGATTATGAAGCGTTTTCCACATCACAGCTGGTATCGGTACCCTATGCAATGTATTCGAAAGATTCTGAAAATTCGGATAATTCAGATGCCCTTAACGGACAAGACAGTTCCTATTACCTGAATGCCGGAAATATGAACGACGGAACACTCTCGACTGACAGGTATTCGGCATATACCGACCTCAATGCCGAAGGCCGTCTTAATAATGATGTCTCCAGCGATATTTTGACACGTAGCCAGGCCGATTTGCGTTACCACAAAGAAATTGGTTTCAATGTTGTGCATCAAGGCACACAAGATATTGAAGCAAATGCGTCTTCTTATGTAAAAGTTTTGTTTACTTCTGAGACTTTTGATCTGGGCGATGATTTTAACACAACAACCAGTCAATACACTGCTGCATATTCAGGAATATATGTGTTTTCATCATGTCTGACCCTGGATATTGAAACCGATGTAAATAATTATGCTGTTTTGGCTATAGAAGTTTTAAACGAGCAATTATACATTCTTGATGGCGAATATCAAGAAACGGGAGAAACAGGAATTACTACTTTATCTGGTTCAATTACATTGTATTTAGAGGCAGGCGATATTGTTCATCTTTTGGCTAAACTTACTGCCGATGATGGTTATGTCGCTGCAGGGGGTTATTTTTCAGGGCATTTAATAAGTTGGGATAACTAAACAGTTTTCTCTTTATTTAATATATTAAAATCTATCATCAAAATGAAACTAAAAAACAACATTTTAATATGCTCCATACTCTTGGGAGTTTTTCTCACAACCAGTTGTCATAAAGATGAAGAAAACGAACAGGTTATTTATGAAGAATTGCAAGGCTTATGGGACCGGGGCGATAATGAAATTACAATCGATGGGTCTACCGGTACTTTCTCCGAAATTAATTCGGGATATGCCCTTAGTGCATATGCCAATGGTTTTATTTCTATCGGGAGTCCTAAAATTAAAAACATAAAGAAAACAGCTGATAACACCTATACCTGCAAGGAATTATGGTATCATTATGAAAGTGGCATTGTAACAGCAGTTTACTGGTCTTCGGCATGTATTTTAACATTAAATGAAACAGGTGATACAATTAGTGGTTATAGTGAATCTAGTTATAATGGAGTAGGAAACACTACAAATTTCGAACTGGTACAGAAGGATTAATTTTAATGGCAAACTCATTTCTAGGTTTTTGCGTGATATGGATTTTAACTAATCTGTTTAAAACCTGCGGGAAATTTCTTCTCGCAGGTTCTGTATTTTTATAAAATCAAAAATTCAAAGTATGCTTTCATCAAAAGGAATTATGAAAAAAAGATATCTTTAGAATAAATCGCATAAAAATGAAAATATTTGTAAGTCTGCTCTCCATTTTGCTTATTCATTCAAGCTGTATCCAGGCGCAAAAAAGATATATATTCCAGTTTTACAACACAACCAATGGGTTGGCAAACAACAATATTCTTTCAATCAATCAGGATAAGAAGGGGTACATATATTTAGGTACCGATGCAGGTCTTACAAAATTCGATGGATTTAGATTCGATAACAATGTTATTCCAGTTGTTTCAGAAAATACAGCTTTTGTGGAGGATTTAGAGCAAGACCCGGAAGGCAATATGGTTGTTACAAGTTTTATGCATGGAATTTTTATTCAGCAACCTAACGGGGCCTTCAAACAATACTTAATTGTAAAACCACAAATCGGCAAGAATGTTACCAAATGCCTGAAGGTGATTTCGAAAAACAAAATATTTGTTTCGGTTGGTCGCACCTTATACCTGTTCGAAAACGGAAAGTTTAAAACCATATACGACAATAAAGAAAACAGAATAGGAATAAGTACAGTTGAATTCGATTCAAATGAAGATATTTGGTTTGGAGGATATTATGGATTGGCAGTTATAAAGGCTGGCGATACAACTTATACTCCATACTATTTCCCTGAATTAAAGGGAAAATACATTAATAAAATACTGTTCGATTTGGATGGAAACCTTCTGGTAGGGACAATTCAGGGTTATTTCAGATTTGTTTTTAATAAACCGGGGAATTATCAGAGGGGATATAAAGTTCTTTCTCCATTACCTGAACTGAACGAAGCTTATATCAATAATATTTACATCGACAAGTTAAAAAACCTATGGGTTGCAACATCAGCTAATGGAGTGTACAAGATTAACAATGATACAGTTAAAGAACATTTTACAACGGAAAACGGTTTTCCCTCCAACAATGTAATGCGAACTTTTCAGGATACAGAGGGTAATTATTGGTTTGGTTTTACAACAGGATTGATTA
>JAHEEB010000665.1 GCA_024640925.1 Bacteroidota bacterium
GTTTTAATTCAGCCTTGGTTTATAGGGTTTCAAATGAGAATAGGTCAACCTGGGGTGTTGGAGTGGCTGCCACTAAAAGATTCTCTGGTTTTTTGATAGTGCCAATACTGGTTTTTAATATTAGATATAGTGACAAATGGTTACTATCCGGATCGTTCCCATTAAAGCAAAACCTATCATATAGCATTGATAATAAAAGGAAGATTGGGATTAACCTTGGAGCTGGTAATAATTCATTCCGGCTCTCAGAGGCTAAAGGAAACAGTATTGTCAACACACAACAATTTGGTGCGGGTTGCTTCTACCAACAGCTTGTTGCCCGACACTTTAAGATGGAATTATCCATGGGCATTCAATCGTATAGAACCTTTGTTTACGAAGAAAATCAATCTTCGCCAGTTACCGTCTTTCCTTTAAATTTTAATAAATCTAAAAATGAGATTGAATCCTTTAAAAATAAAGGAGTATCACTCCAATTGAGCTTATTATACACTGTTTTCTGATTTCATCTAAAGTAAACCCATTATAGAAATTACGCACATACGAATTAAACATAACGATTTCGCCTGGAATACGAGCCAAATATTTGAATTAAAGTAAACTAAAATATAATCAAAAAAGCATAACCGGAACAAAATGTTTAACAATAAAATTAGATATATGAAAAAGAGAAATTTTAAAACTTTCGGTTTAGTTATTATTTCGGTAATAACGTTGTCCTTAGTAATAGTAGTTTCTTGCAAAAAGGACGAAAGCTCTTCCCAGGAAGATTCTTCATTAAGCGTGATTCAGGACGACAATTTCGCATCCGATACTTATCAGGATGTTAGCGATTTAACAGATGAAGCAGCCAGTAAAAGTAACCTTAAAAGCACTTCATCATCCGAAAATGTCATTTTGAGCGACTGTGCAACAGTTACCATAGATTCATCAGCATCGTTAAGAAAAATGACTGTTGACTTTGGCTCTGCAGGATGCACCGGAGAAGACGGAAAAGTTAGAAAAGGTAAAATAATTGTAACTTATAGCGGCAGGTACTGGGATAACGGAGTGGTTAAAACCATCACTTTCGATAATTACTACGTAAACGATTATAAAGTTACAGGAACCAAAACAATCACTGCTGGTGTTAAAAACACTTCTGGTAACAGATATTACAGCGAATCGGTTACCGGGACTATCGAATGGGCTAATGGTGATAGTGTTATCAATTGGAATGCCCAACATACTCGTGAAATTACTGATGGATCTTCAACCTGGCGGGTGTCTGATGATATCTATCAGTTAACCGGTTCAACTTCAGGTATCGATGCTGAAGGAGAACAATATTCCTCAACAATTACCAGTCCTCTTATCAGAAAAGTAGAACACGTTTGCAGACATAACTATGTGCAGGGAGTTATCGAAATTACCCCTATAGGAAAATCTACAAGGGTTGTCGATTATGGTGATGGCACCTGCGATCGCTGGGCTACAGTTACTGTGGACGGTGATACATATCACGTTTATTTACGATAAAAGAATGGCCGGTTATGTCTTTTATAAACAATTATTTAAACTCTAAAAATATGAAAAAGACAGTAATACTTCTCTCCGCTATATTCTGGCTGATCACAGCTGTTAAAGCCCAGGATAACATTAAGGATAAGTCTCCTGAAGAACGTGCAAAAATGCAGACCGAATGGATGCAAAAGGAATTAAAGCTTGATAGCGCCGTCTTGCCTGCGGTTCAAGCTATTAATGTTAAGTATGCTAATAAAATGGAAACCCTGAAAAACAGTAGCGATAGCCGTTATTCGAAATTACAGACATTTAAGTCTCTATCCGACCAAAAGGATAAAGAACTGAAAACTGTATTTACGGCAACCCAATACAATCTGTATTTGAAGAAAAAAGATGAATTGAAAGATTATTTGAAACAAAATATCCGCGAAAACCGGACTAATACAAACAATTCAAAATAATGGTTATGTCAGGGTCATCATATTACTCAATAGTTTTATCCCTTCTGCTGTTATCATCCGTATCCCTATTTAAGGCCGAAGCCCAAAGAAGAGTTGTCGTTACTAAACCATCGAGAACAGTTGTAATAACCAAGCCATCACGAAGCGAAGTCGTTTATGTTAACCGCCGGGTAGTAAGGCCTCCTGTTGTGGTTGGAGTGTTACCTCCTACATCGGTTACTATTGTTCACAGGCACTCGCAATACTATTTTCACGCGGGTGTATATTATATACAAAGGCCCGAAGGGTATGTTGTGGTAAATCCTCCGGTCGGTATTATGGTTACAAATTTACCTTCAGCCACATTAACATTTACCTTCTCATCCAGGGCCTACTTTTTTATAGGAGGCGCTTTTTACATTCAAATACCCGGAGGATTTCAGATAGTGAATGCCCCGGCGGGTGCAAAAATTTCGCAGTTGCCGGAAGGTGCGGAAAAGGTGGTTGTGGGTGACGAAATTTACTATGAACAATATGGCACTTTATATAAGAAAGTGGAAACGGAACAGGGGATTGCTTATATCATAGCAGGAAGTCTTCAAAGTTAAATAGAATTCCAATACAACATTCAATATTAGACATTTAACATAAGATAGACAAATATGAAAAGTACTGTATTTTCATTAATGGCAATCGTAATTTCATTAACAGGCTGGAGCCAGGAAAATTACTTTGCCAGGTCTGCTGAAGAAAGAGCCAGAATACAATCCAATTGGATGAATACAAAATTTCAACTCGATTCATTCACAGCAGATAAAGTCTTTCTGGTAAATCTCAAATATGCTCAAAAAGTCGATTCTTTAAATTCTACCTCCGGGTCAATTCAAACAAACCAATTGCTTCAATTGCAGCGGGAAAAAGACAGTGACCTTAAAATGGTATTTTCCATAGAACAATACAAGAAGTACACCGAGTGGAAAAAGAAGATTAAAGATAATTCAAAGAATTTGAAGATGAAGCCAAATAGTAAATCCAACCATTTATGAGACTTTATTATCTGTCACTTTTTGTTATAGGGTTGCTTAAATTCAATTGCCAAATATCTGCCCAGGAAACACATTTTAAAACCCAGGCGGAAATTGAAAAAGAAGACCTGGATAAATTAAAGACTCTTAAAAATAGCCTTGCCTTTAGCCTGCAATATGGTCATTTTGAGCTTTTCCCTTTTGCTAAATCTAATGATAATTCAAATAGTACGATTAAAATTGAGGACTATCATAACCAGTTTAACCTGTTGGTCGAATATTATCCTTACGAACATGTAGCAGCGCAACTTTCAGTTGGCCTAATGGTCATTCCTGTGGAAAAGAAAATTAATGGTATTTCCTCTGACCCGAATGGGATACAGGTAAATGGCAGTGGTAAAGGGGGTGCTATTTTACCAGTTACCGTAGATATAAAAAGAACATTTTTAGATGGTTTAGCTCGTCCTTATGTATCTGTTTTGTCAGGTTTCTCATTTATTAAACTTGGATCCGGTACGGGCTCTGGTAGTATCCATGGTATTGAAAAGAACATCGATCTTCAATCGGAATTGAAGTTCTGTTTCCAGTTAGGATCTGGCATTCAATTACGAATGGGAAAAGTTGTACGGTTGGATTTTGGTGTTAATTTTTAT
>JAHEEB010000666.1 GCA_024640925.1 Bacteroidota bacterium
TAACAGCCCAACCCCGAAGGGCTCAGCGCAGCTAACCGACTAAAAGGAGCTCAGCGCAGCTAACCGACTAAAAGGAGCTCAGCGCAGCTAACCGACTAAAAGGAGCTCAGCGCAGCTAAACATGAACTCCTATTTATTGTAGCTCGTTAATTATTAGCCTTTTTTTCAAAATAATAAGTAAATGAAATTCTTGCATTTCTATTAAATCTCTTCGCTTCACCTGAATAAAAAGTGTTTTTAGGTTCAATATTAGCCGCACCAAATTCATAAATAAAATTAAAAGACAATTTCTTCATATTAATACCAATTCCAAAATCAATGCCCATATCAAAGCGTTTTACCACAGTTGAACCATCTTCAAAGCTATTTATATTTGAGCTATTGATTTCTTTTGCAAACTCAACTTTTCCATTATAATTATCAGTATAATTATTTATTGTTTCTTCAATATCATACTTGCCTCCAATTCCTATTTCAATATACGGTCCCGCAAAGATAGAAATCGGGCTTTTTTCTCCACATGGTTTCAACTCACCAAGTACAGGAATTGCAAAATAATTAATCCTCTCATATCCTATATATTTAAAATCATCTTGATTCTCATTAAGTTTGACTCCTTTTTGAGAAAAAAGAATTTCAGTCCTGATATATAAGTTTTTATTAATATGAGATTTTATTGCTAATCCCAACATTGCCCCAGACAAAGCTTTTGTTTCATAAGGGTCTTCATCATATACTACACAATTAGAAAGATTTAAACCACCACTTAAACCAAAATCACTTTGACTAAATGCTAAAGAATAATAAGAAAGCATTACTGTGAGAAGAATAAATTTTGTTTTCATTTCAATTTTAAAATATTAATTCCAAATTCTTTTGCTACACAACTCTGCTTGAATGGATTGATTTTTTGAACTGTGCCGTCATATTTAAAAAGCGAACCTGTGTTTTTAAACCAAAAGGTTATTCCTGCTTTAACACATTGTTCCCGAATATCTAAAACCCAATCATAATTACATATACGAGCTTCTCGTCCTGTTTCACCACCTACGGTAACATGCTCAATTCCCTCAAGATAAGCCGATATATCAATAGCGCCCAAAAGTGGTGCAGCTGCTATAAATCTCCTTTTAATGGGGTAGGATAGAAACAAAGGCAGTCGATAATCAGCTGATTCCTGATTTTCAATTGAGCACCCTATATTCACATTATCATATCCATCACCCCAATCGTTTGGGAGAAAAACGTTAAAGCGGTCAATGCGCTTAGTTAAAATCAAAAAGTCAAGGTCAGTTCGTTTCTTTATCATTGCCCAAGCATCTGTACGCCATTCATCAGCTTCTGCAATAAAAAAATCGCTTGCGAAACAAGTCGCAACAATCTTTCCGCTTTGAATTTTATATATACCTTTTATCGTTTTAGTTATAGGTTTATCAAATTCGTTCGTTTTATGTACATTATTTTGTCCGCAACGTTTTGAGAAAGGACCATAGAAATAGCAGTAAGTGCAACCATCGCTTATTTTATAACAACCTGTCCACGGTTCCCAATTCATATTACTGTGCAGTCAAAGGCGTAAAAAACTCAATTAAATTTTCTTCCGGGTCTCGCAAGTGAACAACTCTCATTCCCCAGTCCGGTATATCAGTCGGTTCATTAATAAAGTTAATGCCTTTTTCTAAAAATGCTTGATAGGTATCATCAACATTCTCTACTTCAAAAACGACCATTGATTTTTCCCTATAACCAATCGGTTGCGTTTTTTCATCATTTCCAACAGCTGAAGCCATAAAATCAGAAAAGAAAATGGCAAATCCTTCAATTCCCTCTGCCACTTTAAATGCAGCGTAACATCCGTTTTCATCTCCCCAAAGGGTTTCTAATCCTAATTGTTCTGTATAAAATTTAAAACATTTTTTGTAGTCTCTGACTAATAATCTTACGTTACTGAATTTCATAAATATTCAATTTGAATTTATTTCTATTATTTTATTTAATGTTCATTTTTTTACATCATTATCCATTGTGAAACTTCTGCTTGCCGATAACGTTAACTGTATGCAGCGTTCGGGAGTTCGTGTACACTTCATAATCCAAAGTTTCTGCCCTCTCCAGCGAGCTCTGAACTTGTAAATTGCTCTGAAAGCCGCATGGTGTATTCTGTGTGTGCGCCCTGCAAGAGCAACGCGCGCCCGTCGTAAGCTCTATAAAAAGTTTAAAAATACAAATAAACTTTACAAAAGAGTAAACAACGGGTGTATTTTTACTTCCTCTGCTCGTGAGTAAAGTCTTTTGTACACTAGGGTAACGTCCAGAACGGCGAAACCCTCATAGCCCCGCAAAATGGGCGCTTCGCGGGGCTTATAATTTATCTTAAGTTCAAGAACACATAATAATGCGAATGCCAAAAGCAGATGGAATGAGACTAATGAGAATCCGGAGCTTGTCCCTGACTTTGTGGAGTGAGCAATCTGGTGAATGACAAGGAAGCTAATTTCCAATTTCCACTACATTTTACATACACTTCAGTAACTTCAAAAGGATTGGTTACTTCATTTCCACCTACAACTGCTAACAAATCTATTCTGTTTAAAAGAATAGCGGTATTGTCAATGATATTCACTGAGACTTCATGTACGTCAGCTTTCTTATACCAAATATTTCCACTTTTAATAATATTCAGTTCGGGTTCTTTGCCCCAGGCTCCTCCCATGTGTACGAACATGGCTTTTTCGTGAAAGAGGTAGTTGAGCGTATCTACATTTTTATCAGCCATCCACTGCCATTTCTCTTTCGAAAGATTAATAATTTTCTGGTCATCCGATGAATTTTGTGCAAAGGAACATTGCACATATAGGATGATTAAAAATAATCCAAGAATTGACGTTTTCATAAGCTAATAGTTTTTATTACTGAATTATAATTCCAATTTTCTACTGCCCATCCATTTAATAATTTCTGGGTCGCGATGGTCAAAGAATTGACTGGTTTTCATATCCAATGTTGCAATGGCTGTCATATCTTCAGAACTTAATTCAAAATCGAAAATATTGAAGTTTTCTTTTATTCTGTCCTTTTTAACCGATTTCGGAATAGCGACAATCCCTCTTTGTGTGAGCCAGCGAAGAACTACCTGAGCAAGACTTTTTCCGTACTTTGTCGCAATAGAAAGAAGCAACTCATTTTGAAAAAGATCGTTTCGCCCCTCGGCAAAAGGCCCCCACGACTCAATTTGGACTTTATTGTCCATTAAGAATTTCTGGTTTTCTATCTGCTGATTAAAAGGATGGGTTTCAACCTGATTAACAGCTGGAACCACTTCGTTAAACGTAATAATATCCATTACCCGGTCAGGTTGAAAATTACTTACTCCAATGGCTCTTATTTTTCCTGCCTTATAAAGTTCTTCCATAGCTCGCCATGAACCATGAATATCACCGAAGGGTTGATGAATGAGATATAAATCCAGGTAATCAAGCTGTAATTTGGTTAACGATTTTTCAAAGGCCTTTTTTGTATTATCATAGCCTGTGTCCTGTACCCATAGTTTTGTGGTGATAAATAAGTCTTCTCTTGCAACACCACATTTCTTAATTGCATTGCCAACAGCGGTTTCATT
>JAHEEB010000089.1 GCA_024640925.1 Bacteroidota bacterium
TGCGCTTTACAAAATCTACTACTTGATCAGGTTCTGTATAGGTGTGATGTTCAGCTACTACATCGTCTTCAATACCAGCCAAAACACCTAATTCACCTTCAACAGTAACATCAAATTGGTGAGCGTAATCTACGACTTTCTTAGTTAATGCAATGTTTTCTTCGTATGAATGAGAAGAACCATCAATCATTACAGAAGAGAATCCATATTCGATACAGCTTTTGCACAATTCAAAAGTATCGCCGTGATCCAAGTGTAAAACGATGGGAATTGCATAGCCCAATTCTTTTGCATATTCTACTGCACCTTGTGCCATGTAACGAAGTATTGTTTGATTGGCATATTTACGTGCACCGCTCGATATCTGTAAAATCACAGGCGATTTAGTTTCAACACATGCAGCAACAATAGCTTGCATTTGTTCCATGTTATTGAAATTGAAAGCAGGAATAGCGTATCCGCCTTTTATTGCTTTTTTGAACAGTTCATCACTGTTTACTAGTCCTAAGTCTTTATAACTTATAGCCATTTTCTAAATATTTATTTATTAAACTCTAATGTAAATTATTTTTCCTAAGTATATTCGTTCTTAAGAAGAACGCAAAACTACAAAAACATCAGTATTTATCCAATACAATTAAATTGTTTTATAGTTAAACATCTTTTTAAAGTGTTTGTTTATTCAGCTTTATTAAAAAAATGAATGTTTTCTTAACCAGATATGCCTAAAGACATTTCATTTTAACAAAATAAACCGGATTACTTAAAATATGTAAGATTTTTTCATTAATGCCGAAAATAAAAAAGGATTTATATATTTGTATTTTACTTAATTATTAACAAATTTTATTTTATCGTTACATGCAAAAGGGGTATAAAATAGAACCCTATTTTAATTATACACCAAACGAGAGGAGAGGCTTAATTGTTATTGTTTTCCTGCTTGTAATAATTTTTATATTAAGGCTATTAGTTCCGGTTTTTTCCAATCAAACAGAAAATGCAACGAATACTGTTCGAATAGTCAGGATAAAACTGAATTTGCCAGATAGTTACAGCTCTCATTATGGAAAGAAATATTTCCATAATGAATATTCTTATAATTATTCAGTTGAAGAAAAAATTGATCCAAACAAAGCCTCGTATGCGGAATTTTCAATGGTTGGATTCCCGTCTTACGTAATCAATAATATTATTAAATATCGTAAAAGTGGGGGATACTTTCGGGATTTGGCGGATCTGCAGAAAATTTACGGAATTGATTCCTTATTAATGAATCGATTGAAGGGTACTATTTTTATCGATCCGGCATTTGTTCAAGACATTGAAGCAACAAAAATTAATCAAAAAGTTCGAAAAATTGTCAATATTAATAAAGTAGATTCTATACAGATTAGAGAAATTGAAGGTATAGGTAAAGTTTTAGGAAAACGTATCATTAAATATCGCGAATCATTAGGAGGATTTATAAGAAAGGAGCAGCTGAAAGAGGTATATGGGATTACTCCTGAATGTTATTCAACAATTGAATCCCAAGTTATTATTGATTCATCCCTGATAAAAAAACTAGATATAAATAAAGAATCTTCTTATGAATTGAGCAAACATCCATATATTACAGATTATCAGGCTAAAGCTATTATAAAATATCGAAACTATAAAAGCAAAATCAATTCTATTAACGAGTTACTAGAGAACAATATTTTTACTTCTGTTGAATTTTCTAAAATACTACCCTATATAAAGTGATCATTTAAGTTTTTCCTGATAATTTTAAGAAAGGATATATACTTATAAGCAATTTTTTCTTATTTTTATTCATGCTGAAAAAATTGATAATACTGGCCGACACTAAAATATTTATCAGACATTTTTAGCAAGAAATGAAGATATTTTTTGCTAATTAGAATTATAGGATTAAATTTGCGCCTCATTTCACTAAAATTATTTAAAAAATGATTATTGTACCGGTAAAAGAAGGAGAAAACATTGAAAGAGCTCTTAAAAAATTTAAGAGGAAATTTGAGAAAACAGGAGTAGTAAAGGAACTGCGTGCACGTCAGGCATTCAGAAAGCCATCTGAAAATAAGCGAGAAGAATATAAGAAAGCGGTTTACGTTCAGAAACTTCAACAAAAAGAAGAATAGTCAAATACACAGGGAATAGTCTGAAATATTTTAGTTGCCAGTTAATATGACTAATCTATCCCTGAGTATGACATTAAGCGAACATTTTTTGAACTATATAAAGCACGAAAAGAGGTATTCGGCTCATACTATTCGTGCATATAGTGATGATTTTCAAGCTTTTAATTCTTTTTTTGGTAATCCTTCCGATGATAAATTATTAAAAACATCGGCTAAGGATGTACGTTGTTGGTTGTTAGAATTGGCCAATAGTGGTATTGCTCCCCGTTCATATAAAAGAAAACTTTCCTCAATAAAAGCATTTTTCAGATATTTGCTCAGAGAGGGTAATATTCAAACAAATCCGGCTGATATGGTAATAATGCCAAAACATAAAAACCCATTACCGGAATTTCTTAATAATACCGAAACAACAAACCTTTTTGAAAACATTACTTTTTCGAACGATTTTTCTGGCAAGCGTGATAAGCTTATTATGAGTATTTTTTATTCAACAGGTATCAGGCTATCAGAATTGGTTAATCTGTGTATTAAGGATATTGATTTTAGTCTTCGTCAAATTAGGGTAACAGGTAAACGTAATAAACAACGATATATACCTATTGGTTCTGTGCTTATCGAAGAAATAAAAAACTATCTAATCGAAATAGAGTCTTTTATGGGGGGACAATATTCAGATAAGCTTATAATAACAGAAAAAGGTGGGGCAGGATATCCAAGGATGATACAACGAATAGTTTCAAAGTATTTATCCCAGGTAACACCCTCTGAGAAAAAACATCCTCATAAACTTACACATACATTTGCCACACATATGTTGAATAATGGGGCAGATTTGAATGCTGTGAAAGAGTTGCTTGGACATTCCAGTTTAGCAGCTACAGAAATATACACACACAATACTTACGAAAAGCTTAAAACCGTTTATAAACAAGCTCATCCGCGAGCGTAAAAACTAGGGAGGAATTATTATGATTATTAAGATTAATTCAGTCAAGTTTTCTGCTACCAAAAAGCTTGAGACATTTGTTGAAAACAAAGTTCGTAAACTTGAGCAGTTCTATGATGATATCATTACTGCTGAAATATTCCTTAAGTTAGAGAACACTCAGGAGGTTGAAAATAAAATAGCTGAGATCAAACTTGAAATACCAGGTAATGAATTGTTTGTCAAGAAACAATCAAAGACTTTTGAAGAAGCAACTGATAGTGCAGTAGAGGCGCTTAAAAGACAAATTACCAAAACAAAAGAAAAACGCAGAGGCGCTTGATTTTTGAATAGAAAAAAAAATTAAAAAAAAAGTTTTGTAGTAAATAAAATATTTATACATTTGCGTTCCGATTTTGAGAGGTAAAACTCTGAAATCATTGTTCTTTCAAATGTTTGCCGATGTAGCTCAGCTGGCCAGAGCAGCTGATTTGTAATCAGCTGGTCGGGGGTTCGAATCCCTCCATCGGCTCTACTCGGGGAGATACCAAAGTGGCCAACTGGGGCAGACTGTAAATCTGCTGGCTGATGCCTTCGTAGGTTCGAATCCTGCTCTCCCCACAACGATTTTAATGAGCGTGAATATGACATAGTTCATAGGCATGCTCATTTTGTATCGAAAGGAAATTACTGATCTACCAAAATCAGTAATGCCACAAATGGTTCTTTTTTTAGAGACACAAGCGGGAGTAGCTCAGTTGGTAGAGCATAACCCTTCCAAGGTTAGGGTCGCGAGTTCGAATCTCGTCTCCCGCTCTAGTGGCCGATGTAGCTCAGGGGTAGAGCGTTTCCTTGGTAAGGAAGAGGTCATGGGTTCAATTCCCATCCTCGGCTCAAAATAAATAAAATAAAAAGGTTAATATATTTAATATTAAGTTAACTATGGCTAAAGAAAAATTTGAAAGGTCCAAACCGCACGTCAATATTGGTACAATTGGCCACGTTGACCACGGAAAAACTACACTTACTGCTGCTATTACAATGGTATTAGCTAAAAAAGGGCTTTCTGAAATCAGAGACTTTGACTCGATTGATAATGCTCCTGAAGAAAAAGAACGCGGTATTACTATCAATACAGCGCACGTTGAATATCAAACAGCTAACCGCCACTACGCGCATGTTGACTGCCCCGGTCACGCTGACTATGTTAAGAACATGGTAACAGGTGCTGCTCAGATGGACGGTGCTATCGTTGTTGTTGCTGGTACTGATGGCCCTATGCCTCAGACTCGCGAACACATCCTGTTAGCTCGTCAGGTAAACGTTCCTAAAATCGTTGTTTTCCTTAACAAGGTTGACATGGTTGACGATCCAGAACTTTTGGAACTCGTTGAAATGGAAATTCGTGAACTTTTAAGCTTCTATGAATTCGACGGTGAAAACACTCCTGTTATACATGGCTCAGCTCTTGGTGCACTCCATGGAGAAGCTAAATGGGAAGAGAAAATTATGGAACTTATGGAAGCTGTGGATACTTGGATTCCAATCCCTCCACGCGACAAAGAAAAACCATTTCTTATGCCTGTTGAGGACGTGTTCTCAATCACAGGTCGTGGTACTGTTGCTACTGGTCGTATCGAAACTGGCGTAGTTCATACAGGTGATGAACTTCAAATCGTTGGTTTAGGTGCTGAAAACCGCAAAACTATATGTACCGGAGTTGAGATGTTCCGTAAAATTCTTGATGATGGTGAAGCTGGTGATAACGTTGGTCTTCTGCTTCGTGGTGTAGATAAGAAAGAGATCAAAAGAGGTCAGGTTCTTGCTAAACCAGGTTCAATCACTCCTCATACTAAATTTAAAGCAGAGGTTTATATCCTGAAAAAAGAAGAAGGTGGACGTCATACTCCATTCCACAATAAATATCGTCCTCAGTTCTATTTACGTACACTTGACGTAACTGGTGAAATTATTTTACCAGAAGGAACTGAAATGGTAATGCCTGGTGATAACATTTCAATTATTGTTGAGCTTATTACTCCTGTTGCTATGGATAAAGGACTTCGTTTCGCTATCCGCGAAGGTGGTCGTACTGTAGGAGCTGGTCAGGTTACCGAGATTATTCAATAAAAAACTTTGTTATATCAAGAAGGTAAGTTCACAAGAGCTTACCTTTTTTGACTAACAAACGGGTGTAGCTCAGTTGGTAGAGCACTGGTCTCCAAAACCAGGTGTCGGGCGTTCGAGTCGCTCCTCCCGTGCTAAATACCTATTCAAAATGAAAATAGTAGCTTATTTTAAAGATACTTACAATGAATTAATGAACAAAGTATCATGGCCATCATGGGACGAACTTCAGGAAAGTGCCATATTGGTTATGATTGCTTCACTCATAATTGCTCTTATAATTGCTGCCATGGATATCGTATTTAAATTAGGGATGGGACAGATTTACGATATGATTTTTAAAAGTTAACTTTTTAATAGTTAAAGGGAAATGGAAGCGATTGATAAAAAATGGTATGTCCTTCGTGCTATTGGAGGAAAAGAAAAAAAAGCTAAGGAATATATCGAAAGTGAAGTAATTCGCCTGAATCTTCAGGAATACATCTCACAGGTATTAATTCCAACGGAAAAGGTATACCAAATACGTAATGGTAAAAAGGTTAGTAAAGAAAGAAGCTATTTCCCCGGGTATGTTCTTATTGAAGCTACGCTTGTTGGAGAGATACCACATATTTTAAAAAATATCCCTAATGTAATTGGTTTCCTTGGTCAGCAGGGTGAAGAAGAACCTACGCCTTTGCGCTTATCTGAGGTAAACAGAATTTTGGGAAAAGTTGATGAATTACAAGCCAGAGAAGAAGAACTGAATACTCCTTTTTATGTTGGAGAATCAGTAAAAGTAATTGATGGACCATTCAATAGCTTCACTGGTATTATTGAAGAAGTAAATGCTGAAAAGAAAAAACTGAAAGTAATGGTGAAAATATTTGGAAGAAAAACACCATTAGAACTCAGTTTTATGCAGGTAGAAAAAGAATAAACACAATATCAGTCGTGACCAAAATAATGCTTCCTTAGCGATTGAGAGTGATTATATATATAAATCGGAAATAATTTAGAAATGGCAAAAGAAGTTGCTGGACTAATAAAATTGCAGATTCGTGGAGGTGCCGCAAACCCTTCACCACCTGTGGGACCAGCATTGGGTGCTAAGGGTGTTAACATTATGGAATTCTGTAAGCAGTTTAACGCCCGTACGCAAGACAAAGCTGGTAAACTTCTTCCGGTAGTGATAACTGTTTATATCGATAAATCTTTTGATTTTATCGTAAAAACACCACCGGTAGCTGTACAATTACTTGAAGTAACCAAACTTAAGAAAGGTTCTCCAGAACCCAACAGAAATAAGGTTGCTCAGGTTACATGGGATCAGGTGAAGGCTATAGCTCAGGATAAAATGCCTGATTTAAATGCATTTACCATTAAATCGGCTATGAAAATGGTAGCTGGTACTGCAAGAAGTATGGGAATCACTGTTAAAGGAGAGTTCCCTGCACTATAACTTAATAAGTCGGATACACAATGGCTAGATTGACGAAAAATCAAAAAAATGTATTAGAGAAAATTGAGCCTGGTAAGCAATACAATCTTGCCGAAGCTGCCAGCCTGGTAAAAGATGTTACTTTTACCAAGTTTGATGCATCGGTAGATATCGATATCCGTCTTGGAGTCGATCCTCGAAAAGCAAACCAGATGGTTCGTGGCGTAGTAACTCTGCCTCATGGAACTGGTAAAACTATTCGGGTACTTGTGTTGTGCACACCAGACAAGGAATCAGAAGCTAAAGATGCGGGTGCCGACTATGTAGGTTTGGATGAATTCATCGATAAAATTGAAAAAGGCTGGACAGATATAGATGTCATTATCACCATGCCTTCAGTAATGGGTAAAGTAGGTAAACTTGGCCGTGTACTCGGCCCACGTGGTTTGATGCCTAATCCCAAGAGTGGTACCGTAACTATGGAAATCGGAAAAGCTGTGAAAGAAGTAAAGGCTGGTAAAATAGATTTCAAAGTTGACAGGTATGGTATTATTCACTCTTCGGTTGGAAAAGCATCATTTTCCACTGAAAAACTTGCTGAAAATGCCAAAGAATTTATCCAGACTATTATAAAGTTGAAACCTGCTACGGCTAAAGGTACATATATCAAGAGTATTTACTTGTCAAGTACCATGAGTCCTGGTGTACGCATCGATGCAAAAGCACTAGATGAATAATCTTTAAATCGAACACTTTTATGACACGGGACCAAAAAAATCAGTTGATAGATAACCTTGCTCAACAATTATCTGGATCAAAACATTTTTATTTTGCTGACATTGCTGAGCTGAATGCTGAGCAAACAAGCAAACTACGCAGAAAATGTTTTGAGAGGGACATTAAGCTGGTTGTTGCCAAAAATACACTCCTTATTAAAGCATTGGACAAAATTGAAGGTGAATATAGTGAACTATATCCTATCCTGAAAAATGGAACTTCAATTATGCTTACAGAATCGAGCAGCGCTCCTGCTAAACTTATCAAAGAGTTTAGAAGAGAATGCGACAAACCGATTCTAAAAGGTGCCTATGTTGAGGAGTCGATTTACATTGGTGATGAACAACTTGATGCACTAGCTAGTATTAAGTCTAAGGAAGAACTTGTAGGAGATATTATTGCTTTATTGCAATCACCTGCAAAGAACGTTCTTTCTGCTCTACAGTCGAGTGGTAATATACTCTCTGGAATTTTAAAAACTTTAGAAGAAAAGAAATAGTTAACAATAACTTTTAATAAATTATAGAAAATGGCAGATTTGAAAGCATTTGCTGAACAGCTCGTAAGTCTTACTGTTAAAGAAGTTAACGAACTTGCTAAAATACTTAAAGACGAGTACGGTATTGAACCCGCAGCAGCTGCTGTGGCTGTTGCTGCTCCTGCAGCTGGTGGTGCTGCTGTAGCACAGGAAAAAACATCATTTGATGTTGTTCTTAAGTCAGCTGGTGGACAGAAACTTCAGATCGTTAAACTGGTTAAAGAACTTACCGGTCTTGGTTTGAAAGAAGCTAAAGAAGTTGTAGACAAAGCACCTGCAACTATTAAAGAAGGTGTGTCAAAAGATGAAGCACAAGCACTTAAAACACAACTAGAAGAAGCAGGAGCTGAAGTTGAACTTAAATAAGACAATAAGAAACATATAGCTCTTTTAGGTTTAGTCCCGATACAACATCGGGATTAAGCCTTTTTGTCATTTAAAGTATTTTAAGTTCAATATCTTATTCTAAAAAATAATGTCAGCTAAACAATCGATTAACGAAAGGATTTCATTTGCTTCTAAAAAAAATCAGTTAGAATACCCTGATTTTCTAGAAATACAATTGAAATCGTTCCAGGAATTCTTCCAATTGGATACTACACCAGAAAATCGTCGAAATGAGGGATTATATCGGGTTTTTGCCGAAAATTTTCCTATTTCCGATACACGAAATAATTTCGTGCTTGAGTTTATCGATTATTATATCGATCCTCCACGATATTCAATAGATGAATGTATTGAAAGAGGACTAACTTATAGTGTTCCTCTTAAAGCTAAATTAAAGCTTTATTGTACTGATCCTGAGCATGAAGACTTTGATACAGTTATTCAGGATGTTTATTTGGGTACTGTCCCCTATATGACGGAGAGAGGTCTCTTTGTTATTAATGGTGCAGAGAGGGTTGTCGTTTCGCAATTACACCGTTCACCTGGTGTGTTTTTTGGACAGAGTCTGCATGCCAATGGTACTAAATTGTATTCGGCAAGGATTATTCCGTTTAAAGGCTCATGGATTGAGTTTGCTACAGACATAAACAATGTTATGTATGCATACATTGATCGTAAAAAGAAACTTCCGGTAACCACGCTGCTACGTGCTATTGGTTACGAAAGTGATAAAGATATTCTTGAAATTTTTGACCTTGCTGATGAAATTAAAGTTTCGAAAACAGCACTTAAAAAATTAGTAGGTCGTCGTTTAGCTGCCCGTGTTTTAAAATCATGGGTAGAAGATTTTGTTGATGAAGATACTGGTGAGGTTGTATCTATCGAAAGAAATGAAGTCATTATTGACAGGGAGACTGTCCTTGAAAATGATCACGTTGATGAAATCATTGATTCGGGTACAAAAACGATACTTCTTCATAAAGAAAATTTGAATCAGTCTGATTTTGAAATTATTTATAATACTCTTTCGAAAGATCCTTGTAATTCTGAGAAAGAAGCTGTTTTGCATATTTACAGGCAGTTGCGTAATTCTGAACCACCCGATGAAGCTACTGCTCGTGATGTAATTGATAAATTATTCTTCTCTGATAAACGATATGACTTAGGTGAAGTTGGTCGTTATCGTATCAACAAAAAACTTGGACTAAATACCGAAATGGGTGTTAAAGTTCTTACGAAGGAAGATATCATTAAGATTATAAAACATTTGATTGAACTTATTAATTCAAAAACAGATGTAGATGATATTGACCACTTAAGTAACCGTAGGGTACGTACCGTTGGAGAACAATTATATAACCA
>JAHEEB010000667.1 GCA_024640925.1 Bacteroidota bacterium
GTATGATGACGCTATCTTCAGTTGTTTTTACCCTTCAAACCAAGAGCAGTTACAACCTGTGTTATAATTACCCGTTGCATCTTTCAGTTGTTTTTACCCTTCAAACCAAGAGCAGTTACAACACTGAGCACGCTGGCACGGCCTTTGATTTTGTTGTTTTTACCCTTCAAACCAAGAGCAGTTACAACAGTATAACTATGAATGCTCTGGATAACAAAGGATTAATCCTGTTTTCTCCCAAAAAAAACAGGTAATACCTATGATAAATTCTTCATAATTGTATCGATTTTTTGTTTATAAATTTCTGATATAGTTAATGAAATGGTACCCGGATACCATGTTTTAATAAACAATTCCATTGTTTTTCTTTGTGGAAACTGATTATGTGAAAAAGTGTTTCTCACCATATTCAAATAGCGGAAATCAACATCATCAATTTTTTTTTCTTTTTTTAACCATTGTAAGTAGGGCATATGTTGAATGTTTCCTTCAATTTTGATTCCTTCTTTATTAACAAAAAGTTCTTTTATGCCTTCTTTGTCTTTATCGATAAGCATTGCTTCAAGTTCAAATGCTTTTTTTAATACCTCTTGTTTTGCATTATTGTATGCTCCTAATTCCCGTTGAATATTTTCCAGTGGAATTTCATCTTCATCAAAATATTCGAATAACTCAGCAAGTCGGCGGTCAAAGACATAATGCTTAAGCACACCATAGTCCTTTCTTTTTCTTTCTGCTGTTATTTTCTTTTTTATTGCAGGCTTTAAATTTTTTGGCAATAGTTCACCCAAATCATTAAATGATAAATACTGTGGAACTGTTTGTTTAATAGTAATTGTTTTATTTAACAAATTAGCTACATCTTTTAACTTTAAATCCAATTTCTGGTCATTTTCCAAAATTGCCTCCAACATTAAGATCATAAGGCGATCTTGCTCTTGTACTATGCGAATTTCTTTCTCTGTTTCTGATAAAATCCGTTTAAATTTTTTCTCTACATCTTTTTTCTCTATAACTGGTAACCTAGGATTTGTCTTCCTGGCTTCAATTCTTTCCTGTTTCTTTTGCTCGAAAACAATATTTAATGTATCGTTATAATAATCGGAATATTTTTCTTTCGAATTTGGGAGGAATGAGATTTTATTATCTGAAATAATGTATTCCCTGGCCGAAGAATAAAAATCCTGGGTACTATCATTTCTGCTAGCCCACCATAGTTTAAAAAGTTGATTGTATTTCATATCTACTTCAAAGGGAATATTTAACTTATTTAGTTCTTCGCGCAAAGCTATTATTAAGGCTTCATCAAAAAGGTTCGTAGGCAAATCGACTGGTTTTTTTCGATCCGATTCTGTCTTGCCAGAGGTTATATTTTTCAACCATTCATCAAAAGTACTTTCATCCTGATCAAGTCGGCACAAACTTAACGGAATATTCGATTTATCTTCTGGAAGCTTAATAACAGTCAAATTCTTTCTCGCTTTTTCGTTCCACTCTTTAATATAAAACACACGTTCCATCCATGATTTATCCACATCTTTTGAGCCTCCGGTTTTATTGTTCGTTTCTTTTACCATTTTATATCCCTTTTCCTGCAGATACTTCTCATAAAATTCTGATGTAAAGTTTATCGACTGCAGGTTAATGAATTTTAAAAAGGGATGCCCTCCCTTTTCATTCAATTTCAATTCAGTATTTACAATATTGATAAATAATTGCTTTTTATCCGAATCGGCATATAAGGCAAGACATTCCTGCATTTTGTCGTAATAAAAAGAGGTAATCTTCTGCTTTATATTCTTATCAACAATCATGTCAACAATATCTTTTGCCAGAAAAGTAGCCATTTCGCCAATCTTTGGAACACTACCTTTCTTTGTTATGCGGTATTTCTCAAGAATTTTTATCCTTTCAATACACTCGCGCTTCATCTGTTTTATGGTGTGTGAAATCAGCTTTTCTTTATCAACATCTTCTATATTCAGCCAATAGTTTAAAATTCGTGTTGGAATTTGTTTATCATTTAATCCTTTTTCAAGCAGAACCTCATTCAATACAGCTTTCCGTTCTAAAAGATGATTCAGTTTTTCTTTGCTATCTGCACTGGTTTTCTTAGAATCTATGAACTTCTTAAAAGTTTTCCAATCTTGTGGGAGTTTAGTCTTTATTTCTTCTATAAACTGTTTGTTCATCAGTTTTTTATTATTTAAGCCGATAAACTTTTTGATTAATAGTTCTGCCTTACCTTTTTCAAAGTATTCTAGAAGAATAATTTTGCCTAATTCATGCAAACTTAAAAACGCATCGGGGCCAGGCCGTGAATGAGTGAGCCTATCTTGACTATTCGGGTTAACTTCAACTTTTGATATTGATTCGGCCAGACTGATTCCAATTTTATTCAGTTCGCAATTATAATGTGGTGCAAACTGCTCGAAACCAACAAGCTCAGAGTTGTTAATCTGCTTCAGCACATTTGTGTTTTCTGTAAAACTCTTAAGCTTTCCGAAGGCTCTTGCATTTTCAATAATGGTTCTTTCAACCTTGGCACCATTAAATGTTTTGTCATATTGTCTTAGAATTATCTTACCCAAATCTATATGTAGATATAGACTTGAGAAAATAAAACCATCAAGAAATTTTAATGCAAAGTCATGAAAACGATTTCTATGTCTGATTCTTTTTGTTAGTAATTCAATATATTCCTCATAATTCTCCATTGCCTTAGACTGGTCGTTAGTGCTGTTCTCCAGCAGCATCATTTTAGCTGACTCGGTTAGTGTAGGTTTAAACCTTTGTTTTGAATCTTCAGAAATAACTTTATATAGTCTATCGGGGCAACGGTTAAGTTCATTAATCAAATCAAGAGCAAATGCCTGTTTGCTGTCGTCGCTTATAAATTTATCGTGAGGCAACTTTACACAATAACTCATCATTACTTCACGAGTAGCAATAAAACTAGTGTATTGTGTTCCTTTAAGACCTTGTATTTTACTAATAAACCTAAATGCGTTTTCCCTATCGAGAAATAAACAAATGAAAAAAGTCAACCCTATATGAGTTATGGAATTATCAGCTTCTACGATAGTAATTTTCTCTGCAAGCTTAAAATCACCTGCTTCTTCGCTCAAAACACCATTAAACCTTTCTTTTGTATAGCTTATAGCCCGCTGAAAGCTTAATCTTAGAAACTCAGCAATATTTTTCTCTACCATTATTTTCCTGTTTTCACCAGATATGGTTGAATAATAATGAGAATAGTCGTTCCGAAAATCACAGAGCTCTATAAATAGCAACTTTAAGGTTTTGCACATCAACTCAAAATCTTTACCTGAGTTATCATCAAAACTTTTTTCACTGTTTGGCCAACGTTCAGTATCAAATAATTTTAAAACAGGCATAAATTTCACTGCAATGGAAAAAGCTCTGTTTTGTTTTCCTGCATCATCTTGTATCTTGCATAATGGGCTATCAATAATAAAGCCATCCTCAGTTAATTCATTAAAACCTTTCCCCATTTTTTTTGCAACATCATTCGAAATACAGAATATGTTGTGTCTAGCCATATTCAGATAACCTCCAAAATATTGAGGATCATCTTTCAACGTTCT
>JAHEEB010000090.1 GCA_024640925.1 Bacteroidota bacterium
TTCGAGATCGGTTTATACGCAGGAAAATTTCTATGGCATTTCAAAAATAAATATAGAGAATGGGAAAATATCAAAAGTTGATTTCAGAATTGTAGATTCGGCTAATCACGAACTTTTTGATGAAGCTTATGAAAAGCACTATATAGGAAATGATGAATATATGCAGCAATGCCGGGAGAATTGGGCCTATCTGCAAAAATTGCCCGATGAACTATTAAAAAGTCAGGATGTTGAACAAATTGATGGTATAAGTGGCGCTACATGGGCATTGAATATTTTTAAAGCTTCTATAAATGAAGCGTTAAAGGATGCTAAAAAATAGGTTTCTACGGGTTTAATTTCTCATCGATCCATTTATCTGCATCAGCTCGGTTACGAAATACCTGAAATTGAACAACAGTAGCCTTCTTAATAACATCGTTTGCAGCAAATTCTGTAAAAACATCATCATTTAATATCATGGCTTCATACTTAAGTCCAAGTTGAGTTGCCGGTCTGAATGTTTCTACTAACCAGGTATTCATCTGAGTGAATGTGCCTTTCATTTGTTTGAAATCATGCATAAATGCAATTATTGAATTTGTTTTCATAAAATCCAGTACTTGCAAATACATAGTTTTATTCTCTTCAATGTTGATATAACCTGAAATTGTATACAATACCATTTTCTTTTCCGGTAAATACTCAGCCTTGCATGTTCTACCTTCAAAAAGTATCTTTCCCATATTTTTTTTCTTTGTTATAACTAAATTTAATGAATATATATCTCATTTTCAAGTTAACCACATAATTCAATCGATTGCATAAATGAAAAATGCTTATGAATAAAAGATTTACGTATTTATCTATTGTTCTCAGGTAGTTGATGGTGATGGCCGCAATAAACAATGTCTGAAAATAAATTAACCTTTCCTTAAATAAAGGCGATGAACTACCGGTTAATTTCAGTTTATCTTGTCAGCGAAGTTATTTTTATTGATTCAATAGTGCCTGAGAAAGCATTTTTAGAACTGGTAAACAATTTCAGACTACCATCTTTTAAAGAATCGGGAATGAAAACATAAAAAGCATATTGGTGAAAATAGCCGGCTGGCGGGAATAACCGTATCTTGTTTTGTTTAATGGCACCAGCCTGGTGTATCTCAGAGTATAGATATGACCCAAAAGCACTAGTAGATGGCACTATTTCCGATTCTATTTTCAACCAGTTATCTTTAGCTCCATGGTCTGTTAGTTTCATACTTAAAATATGGAAGGATGAGTCAGGTTTGCTTTCTACATTCCATGTGCTATCAATGAATAGAAGTTGTTTTTGTACAAAGTTCCTTTCCTTTCTAATCCAATCCGAATTATCCATCAGACTATAATCGATAGGTCGCGGATTATTCGTTAAATAAATCCGGCTGTAATACCTAAAATTCATATCGTCAAAATGGAGTGTTGTATTATTATATTGCTTGATTTGAAAAAGATTAACATAAATTAGAAAAATGCCGACTCCAAAAAATGCCGTACGTTTCCATTTGTTTCGGATTATCATTTCAACAAAAGCAGCAAGCGACAGTGCGAACACAGGATAACTTTGAACCAACGCACGTGCTGAGTAACTTCCTCCATATCGCCAAACCCGCCATGAAATTATGATATAAATATTTATAAGACAGAAATAGATGACTGCTTTACGGAACGGATATTTTTTCATAAAAAACATTCCTGCCATAAAAAGCAAGGTTACAGGAGTATAAATAAACCAGCCTTTTTCGCCTCCTAACAAAACACGAAAATGAGGTGTTAAAAAATCCCATGCACTGCCTACATCATAGATGAAAAATCCTGTCGCATATTGCCAATATATAAGCTGAGGCAATACTCCTAAAAAGCTAAATGCAACAGCAATCCATATATGTTTTTTGTGGTGTTTTACCTGTTGCCATTTTGCCTGGGCTACTTCCTTGGTATGAGTATTCCAGAGTAGAGGTATAAGAAAAACAATAGCTTCAGTAGGCCGGCTTATGCTTGCCAGTCCCATTAAATAACCAGCCAACCCAGCCCAGAAAACGGTTGGCTTTTCATGCCACTTTATTGTAGCAAAGAGGATTAAGACATAGATACAAAATATGGGACCATGGCTTTGCGCATTATCAATTGCTATGTATTGAATTCCGTTAGTAGCTAACATAATCAACAGAATAGTTATAGCCGTAACCAAATCAGAAAAATACCTCAGCAAAATATGCCTTAACAGAAAAACACTGAATAAGCAAAACAGGAGAATACCAAATCCAATGGCATATTGGTAGGGTGGAGAGAAACCGTCTGTTTCATAACCAAGAATTTTTGCTGCACCATGCCCGATAAAGAAAAAAGGGGTTTCTATTATAGCTACTCCTCCCAAATATTTAAAAACATAATTGCCATTTTTCTTATACCGGGTAAATTGATAGATTCTTCCGCCACCTGATACGGCATATTTTTTATCAATTTCAGGAAACCAAGCCATTTCCTTTACATCGTGATAAATAAAAATGGAAGGCAGGTATAAATAATATCCTAATGCATCCCAGGTAGTAAGTTTAAGGGGTTCCGGCGATTTAATATCTGAATAATGAATGCGGTAATTGAATAAGATAAGCGCAACAATGCAGCAGGCAAGGAAGGATAAAAAATTCTTCATAAAACCAAAGCTTTTGATTTTTTATAGTTAAATGTAGTTAATTATTTCAAAACCTGTAATTTGTAATGAAACTATTACTTTTCTGCTATACCTTGTGCGGATAACGTGTTAACCATATAATAGAAACATATGGCATTTTGCAGGTTAAATAAGACATTTTGGCGTTTATTCTCAATTTTCTCAATAATTAATTGTGGAAGCCGAAAAACATAAAAAGTTTTTAAGTCCGGATAAAACATTCATAGACCTGCAAAATAACTTATTGAAGAGGCAGGTTTTGAAGTGAAACGGTATGCTATTAATCAAGCTCAACTGGCGTTTACGTCAAATGTGGTAGTAAAACAGTTTATCACCACGGAAAGCCCTTCAAAATTGCCAATAACTCTCTTCAATGGTAAGATTAATCAAAAAGAGGTTACTACTTTGATGGATTTGCAGAAATATTTTCCTGGGCTTTCGGTTCGAGGCCACATACATCAGTGGAGCAATACAACGAAGGTTTTCACCATTTGAAAATTATTTGATTCGATTCCCATTTTTAAGCTTTTAAAAAGTATTTGTTTTTAAGTCGAAGCGCAACATTTACAAGTAAAATAAGTACCGGAACTTCAACCAATGGGCCGATTACAGTGGCAAATGCCGCCTGAGAGTTGATACCAAACACAGCGATAGCCACAGCAATGGCAAGTTCAAAATCGTTGCTTCCAGCTGTGAATGCCATAGTGGCCGATTTTTCATATCCTTCGCCCATCCATTTGGAAATAAAGAAAGTTGTGAAAAACATTAATGCAAAATAGATGGTGTAAGGAATGGCGACTCTAATCACATCCATAGGCAATTCAATAATTTTTTCGCCTTTTAACGAAAACATAACAAAAATAGTGAATAACAAAGCTATGGGTGTTAACCATGAAGCTTTTGAGATAAATTTTGAATAATACCAATCGCTACCTTTCCATTTACGCAGTATTACATTGGTTATTAGACCAGCAGCAAAAGGTATTCCCAAATAAATCAGGACTGTAACAGCAATTTCGGAAATCGAAACATTTACAGCTGCCCCTTTAAACCCAAATAAGGGTGGTAAAAACGTAATAAATATGTACGCATATACCGAATATAGAAATACCTGGAAAATGGCATTAAAAGCAACCAATCCGGCAGCCAGTTCGGTATCGCCTTTGGCAAGGTCATTCCAAACAAGTACCATTGCTATACAACGGGCTAAACCCACTAAAATAACACCAACCATTAAACCCGGATAGTTGTGAAGGAATATGATAGCCAAAAAGAACATCACCAGAGGGCCAATAATCCAGTTCTGAGTGAGCGATAAACTCAATAACTTTATATTTTTAAAAACCAATGGTAATTTCTCGTATTTTACTTTTGCCAAAGGTGGATACATCATCAGTACAAGACCAATGGCAATAGGTATATTGGTTGTACCCGAACTTAACGAATTCCAGAAACCGGAAATACCTGGCATGAAATAGCCAATTATAACACCAGCGAACATTACAATAAATATCCAAAGTGTAAGGTAGCGGTCGAAAAATGAAAGTTGTTTTGCTGTTCTCATAGTATTAATTTGAAGATGTGTCAATTTAAAAATGTGCTAATATTCTAATTTGAAAATAGTTTAGTTTTTAGTTTTTCGATTTACAAATTATAGCTGTGGTTGTATTTGTTCTGTATAAAGCTTATAGACCCCTTCCTTTATCTCATCCCGCACTTTGCAGAACTCACTTAAAATAAATTCCTCCGTACCTTTTGCATGAGAAGGATCTTCAAATCCCATATGTAAACGGTGTTTTACTTTGCCCATAAATACCGGACATGTTTCGTTGGCATGGTCGCATACGGTTATAACGTAATCCCACTCGTCCTTCAGGTATTGGTCAACCATTTTTGTTGTGTGATGGCTGATGTCAATACCTGCTTCCTTCATCACTTTAACAGCAGTTTGATTTACCTGTTTTGCAGGTTCGGTGCCAGCCGAACAAACAGTAATGCTTTTATCGAACGACTGTAAAAAACCTTGTGCCATTTGGCTTCGGCAACTGTTGCCAGTACATAATATTAAAACTTTCATATATGTTCAATCTTTTACAGTTTTAATTTAAATGAAGTTTCCCATTATTGAGATGTACTTTTTTATTGCCATAGTTAGCAGCTAAAGGGCTGTATTTCTTCAGGTTTTGGTCTTTGTTACGCATTGAACATTTACCGACCTGATAGACTCAAAGAATGTTTCGAACATTTTTAAATAGTCATCAATTGAGGAACAACATAGACAGTAGTTAACTTTCAAACCATCAATCTCACCATGTATAAGTCCCAGTTCCTTTAAGTCGTTAAGATGTTGTGAAACCGTGCTTCGGCTCAATGGTAAATAATCGGAAATATCGCCCGAAATGCAGGTTTTAGTTTCTGCCAGGTATTTAAGAATTGCAAGTCTGGCCGGGTGCGAAATAGCCTTGGCAAAACGTGCAAGTTCCTGAAGTTCTGTGCTGAAAGCATCTGTTTTTATCATTTAAATTGGATTTGTATTGTATGCCGTAAAAATACGACATTGGTTTAAAAATAATAATTATTCAAGTAAATTTTTTTTAGCTCTTACTTCAAATAATAACTATTTTTTATTGCGAGCCTTGTTCATCCTAATTCTTCGGGACTTTGTTTAAAAATTTTTGAGTAATTAAATCGACTTGTCTTGTCTGGAATCTTTACAATCATTGGGATATTTACTTTCCGATACAGAAAGTAATTTTTATATCCTGTCTGGCCTTTGCCTTATTTGGGCAACAAATAGCCAACAAGAATGTCTTTAAAATGAATTATTAGGAGATAAATATAAGAAAAGAGGAAGGAATTTAATTACGCCTGGGTAAATATTGAAGAAAATCTTTTAGACTGTTTTTTCCAAACATTAATTTATTTAATTTTATTTGTTTTTGTTCTTATCTGATATAAAACAAAAAGGTAAGCTATGCCAATTGTTGATCCTTTGAGTATCGATTTTCCTGAAAGATCTAAATATCTTGATATTTTAAATTTAATTAAGAAACGTAAACTCCCATCTATACCTATTCGAACACAAGAATTAGCCGATGTTGTTTGTGGTCGTAAAGATATCGATCTACCAAATTGGGCTAATGATAAAAACTTCGAATCAGAACTGGAAAACCTGATAGAAAACTATGATTCAGTACTTATATGTAATGAATGCGACTATATATTTGGATTTATAGCTTATGAGCCATTTCAGCAATTTATAATGGTAGAAGAATTGATGTATGTAATAATTAGACAGGACCTTATATGCGATTATTGTAATAAGTCTTCATCCATTTCTTTATGTAGCTCCGAAGTTTTAAAAAATGGAAAAAAAGTTGATATAAACTCTGAATTTGAAGTTAATAGTAAAACTAATATTACGCTCAAAAAATATGATAATATAAAATTTCTGGAATCTCCCTTTGAAAAATATTTAGATACCTTATTACGCGTTCATTATCCATTTAAAAAAGAAGAAACAACAAAATATATTCGTATTTCTGATGATGTTTTTGAATATGCAAAAGAAAGTGTAAGTAATTTCAAAAACTTTACTAAGTCATTGGAAAAATTACCAGATGTCTTTTTTTTGAGACCTATATATTCTCCATATCATTTAAATGTTCTAGGCGTGGTTTGGAATTCTATAACCAAATTGCTCGAAAAAGAATGCCAATATCTTACCAAAGTAGCTATTGGAATACTTCCAAAGAACCAAATATCAGGATGGGTTCGTTTACATAAGAAAAAAGGATTTGTAATTATTTTGGGGTTAGGTTTATTTAAAAGAATTTACACTTTAAACTATCTTATGTTTCTTCTTTTTAATAGTAATGAAAAAAGTGCCATTCAATCACTTTTATGGCTATTCGAATATTGGAACACTATTGTAAATTCGGTTTCACAAAAAACATCTATTGTCAAAACAAGGTGGAAAAATATAAAAGATATTTTTGCTTCTAACGGATATTTTTTATCAACTATTTATGAAGAGAATGTAACCGGTTTTTTTAATAATAATTTAAATAATATAGAATAATGAACCAAAGTGAAATTATTATCAAAGGGGACATCAATAATGATATGATAAATCTTATTTCTTCTCATCTTAAACCAGAAAACCCAGATTTGAAAATTATAAACAACAGTTCAAATAGGGAAGCCTATGCAATTTCTCCGGCGGATTTGTTGCCAATTGCTGCAGCAGTTGCTGCTGTTTTGAATTTTCTTCTAAATTTTTCTAAGGAACTGAGGGATAAAAAAATTAGAAAAAATGAAAAAAAAGTCAAAGAGAAAATTGATGATAACCTGAAAACATTTAAAGCAGAAGGTTTTGAAGTTGAATCGGTTGTAATATCTGAGTCGAAACTTCGTGAGATTTTTATTAATAGCGTAAAAATTAAGGATGTAGTTGATCAAGTCACAATTGAAATAAAACAAGAAACGGAAAAAAAATATTCAATAAATAGGATTAATTATCGAAACTAAAGTTGAAAATCCTTATTGTGATAAATTTTAAAATAAGCAATAATGGGACTATTTGGAAGTATGAAATTACCTGGAGGGCAAAATGACAGAAGAAGCATTGAAGAAAAGTTGAAAGTTTATATTAGCCAGGATGAATCGCATTATATTGAGGAAATAAAAAATCTTATCAGTGAACTTTTAAAGAAACGATTAAACATAGACATAAAAAACTCTCAAATTGGTGAAGAGGTAAAAATTGCCAATTTCGTGAAACTTGCTAAATCATCTGAAGTCATCAAACATGGAATACTCGCTTCAGAAAATTATATCGTAAGCATAAAAGAACTATTTAATCTATCAGCCAGTCAGCTTAAATATGTATGTTTAAAATGTGGACTTTTTTATGGAATTGACAATATGAATAAAAGTAAGAAAAATGAGCTCGTTTATATACCAATGAGTAAACAGTATCTTAAATCGTTAAACACAAATAGTTTTGATAAAGCTTTAAATATGATTGCCTGTATATATGAAAATGATCCTAAAGCAGAAATTGACAAGTACTTGAAAGAAAGAGGTAAGAAAGGTTTTTCAGCAATTCCTGATTTAATTGAAAGTGCAGCTAGGAAAGGAATTATTAGAATTGGTCCAGTCGAAAAGTTTATTTGTACTATTTATAATGGTTTATGGATAATAAATGAGAAATATTCTAAAGACCAAAATGAGATGAATAAATCATTAGCTTGGTTAGCATGTAAAGAATTAGGTGTTCCACCTGACCTAAAAGAGAATCTTCTAATCCAAATAGAAACTGAAAATTGTTTAGGGGAAATATCTTTTAAATTATAATAATATCAAAAGTTGGGATTAATCTATCTTGTATGTTTTATATCAAAAATGCAGTCTCGAAGGACTGCACTCTCGACAACATACTCAATAATCCAATAATCTGTTTGAAGTTAATACCAAATAATATGGCTAAAAATGGTAAAGTAGGCGATGGACATCGCAACGGAGCCGTAAAAGGCAGAAGCCAGGTAGAAAATCCAAGAACCGGATTAATGACCAAAAGAAATGACGGTAACGGACGGTTTATGGATGTTAAAACTACGGGGGGTAAATTTAAAGGTGTTCGCACAGAAAAATGAAAAAGCTTTGTAATTAAGCCCATTCTGAAAAATTTGGGCTTTTTTATTTGACTTTCTTCTTAGCTATCTTTAATATTCAGAGAAAATGGAATTGATTGAGGTATGATAATATTTCTAAGCATTAAAATTGGTAATTTGGATTTTTAATTTTCATTTTCCAGACATTATCTTCAAACTCAAAGAATATACCCGGAAGGTCAGCAATTTTGTCAAATGGGAAATCTTCAGTTACACTAATTTGAATTTTTTCTTTAAAATCGGAACAACATAAGAAACAAGATGATTCAAAAGTTTTGCAAAATAACTGTGTCGTTTTTACAGTAAAATTTTTATCACTAAAAGTAAAATCAGGGATTCTGGTAATTTTCTTTTTACTAGGTTTAATGTTTTTGGCTAAAATTTCTATCCATCGTAGCGTTTTTTCAGAACAAAGTTTTCTTTCAACCAATTTATCGGTGTTTCTAACAATAATGTCAGGTATTTCAGATAGACTTTCAGACGCAAGTTGGCTATTAAAAACTTTACTTAATTCAGTTGCAGCTTCTCTCGAACGAATGCCAGAAAGATATATTTTTACAGCGAAATTGGAAGGAAGACCTAATTCACAAAGAGAAGCTAATTCTTCAAACACTCCAGCTTCTTCTTCCTTTTCATCCATTATGTATTTTTTCGAAATAGCATTTAATACCCATGGAATTGTAAATCCAAAATAATCATTTGTTATACTGTCAGCGTGTGTTTTCCCACTTATAGATTCTCCATTTATCCATGGTATTCTTATAACATCAATTTCCTGAGGGTCGAATCCGTGTTTAAAATGAGAAGAGGGCAAGGTGTCTATTAGTTCTTCAATATTTTTTAGTAAAGCAATAATATCACTAATTTCTTTAGAAGACTTGAGATATGTCTCTGCAGTTTTTGATATTTCGTCTGTTAATTCATCAATTTTGGCTATTGACATCAGCATCGGTATGGTTATCGGCCCCATAAGCATTGCCCAAACCTAATATTTTTTCGTTGATGGCATTAATCTGCTCAATGCCCAAACGTTTTCTAAAATCAACAAACAAAGACGGGTCAAATGGTTCTTCATCGCTAAAACTACTGTACCCAATGAAGTATTGCATGTACATATTTTCTTGTATTTGAAGGACTGTTTCGCGATCACTCAGGTTGCATATGTGCTTGATAATGATCGACCCTATTGCAACACGTGGGTTAATACCATCTGCTCCAGTTTGGCTGTTGCCCATTTGGGACTGATAGGTGCTAACCAACAAATCCCATGGTATTTTGTGGGCAAGTAAAACCCAT
>JAHEEB010000668.1 GCA_024640925.1 Bacteroidota bacterium
TAGTAATTGCCGGATTTACAATTGTACCAAGTCTGAATATACAATTATTTCCGGAGCTTGAGCGTAATCAGTTTGCTATGGAAATATATTTACCAACCGGTGCATCTATTGAGAGTACTGCTGAAGTAGTAGATAGTATGGAACATGTGCTTATGAATGATAAACGAATTACGAACGTGACCAGCTTCATTGGTACTAGTTCGCCACGTTTTCATGCTGTATATGCACCAAATATGCCAGCACCAAATTATGGCCAAATACTTGTAAATACCATCTCAAACGAAGCTACTCGTGAAGTTGCTAAAGAATATAGCAGAAAGTACAATAACAGTTTTGTGAATGCCCATGTTAAGTGCAAGATCCTTGCTTTACAGAAGAACAGAAATGGAATCGAAATTAAGATAGCATCCGATTCTATTAAAGATATCCGACTAGTTGAGTCAAAGATCAATGACATTCTGAATAAAACCGAAGATGTCACCTGGGTGCGCAACGACTGGGAAGATCAGCAGCAGAGTATTAAAGTAAACCTCGATCGTGACAAAGCAAACAGAATGGGATATTCCAAAGCTTTGGTGTCGACTTCTATTATGGCGGGGCTGGGTGATTTACCACTCACAACTATCTGGGAGGGCGATTATCCTATAGAAGTATGCCTTACTACTTCCGGTTCATCAACAAAGAGTATTGAAACACTAGGTAACCAGTATATTACATCGCCTTACAGCTTTTCAGCCAACCCGCTAAGATCAATTGCTACCTTATCACCAGAATGGACTGAAGGGTGCATTGTTCATCGGAACGGTATTAGATCCCTGATGATTTCTGTAGACAATGATATGGATGTAATGACACAAACTGTTTTTAGCAAAATAAAGAAACAGATTGAAAAGTTAGATCTTCCAATAGGTACAACCATAACCTATGGAGGTGATTATGAGGCAGCAATGGAAGAATTTCCCCCAATATTTGTTTCTCTCGGGATAAGTATTATTCTCATATTCTTTATCCTGTTATTTCAGTTTAAAAAGGAAAAAATTGCGCTCCTTATTATGACAACCATGATTTTAGGTATACCTGGAGCATTTATTGGTATAAAAATAATGGGGTATCCTGCCAGTCTTACCGGATTGCTTGGAATTACCAGTCTTTGCGGAATAGTTGTAAGAAATGGGATTATCCTTATTGACTATGCGAGGGAACTAAAACTTAAAAACAAGAAGATGAGCATTAAGGAAGCTTCGCTAGCTGCTGGAAAACGTCGTATGAGGCCAATCTTTTTAACCTCAGCAGCAGCGTCTGTTGGTGTAATCCCAATGGTTATGAGTGGATCATTGCTTTGGGGACCTTTAGGTACAGTAATTTGTTTTGGGATGTTGGTCTCTATGATTCTTACCCTTTATATACTGCCAATTCTTTATGCATGGGTAATGAAAGACAGACCTAAGAAAAAAGGATTCTGGTCTGTGCCAACAAGGGCATCAATGATTCTCATATTGCTAGCCTTGCCGACATTCAAGGGAAATGCTCAGATAAAAACGATAAACCTCGATTCATGCAAACAGCTAGCCCTTTCCAATAATTCGAAAATTAAAGAAGCCAACTACGAATTGCGGGCTGCAGAACAACAGCGTAAAAGTGCCATTACAAACTATTTTCCAATTGTTAGTGCTAATGCTGTTGCAATGAGGTCATCTGATTATCTCATTAAAGGTGAAATACCTTCAATGAATCTCCCAGTTTATGATGGCAATCCTGCAAACATTGCCACAGCAACACAGTTTACTTATGTGCCTACAATACCTATTAATTTGCTTGATTATCTCAATACAGCAGCAGTATCAATGTCGTTACCCATATATGCAGGAGGCAGGATTAGAAATGGAAACAAACTTGCATCGTTGGCAGAAGAAGTAAGTAATAACCAGAAAACTATGACTACTACCGAAGTACTTGTACGCACCGAGGAATTGTACTGGTCTCTTTTGTCGCTTATCGATAAGGAAAAAACACTTCAGTGTTACTTAACAATGCTTGATACTCTCTATCGCGATGTATATAATTATAACCAGGCTGGGTTAGCGCAGCGAAACGATTTGCTGAAAGTACAACTCAAGCAAAACGAACTCCAAAGCAATCAACTTAAGCTTAAAAATGGCATTATTCTAACAAAAATGGCATTGTGTCAGCATATAGGTATTGTTTATGACTCTTCTCTTATTTTCGAAATGGTACCTTTAACCGACACCTCGCCGATTGTTAAGGCTGATGCCCGTGCAAAAGTCCAAAACAGAGTAGAATATAATCTTCTGAATAATGCTGTTGAAGCTCAGGAATTGCAGAAAAAGATGACAGTTGGCGAAAATATGCCTCAGCTGGCTATAACAGGTATGGGTTTTGCACTTGATATTATGGATAACACAAGTACTAATGCAATGGCCCTTATAACACTGAGTATACCAATTAGTGATTGGTGGGGAGGCACACATAGAATCAAACAGCAACAAATGCAAGTCGAAAAGGCAAAAACAATGCTTGAAGAAAATGCTCAACTACTTGTCTTACAAATCGAACAAACCGGAAATGAATTAGAAGAGTATTATTTTCAGATGGAAGTAGCTGAAAAATCTGTTGAGCAAGCTCGAGAGAATCTGAAAGTGACTGATGATAATTATAGGGCAGGAACAGTGGGAATATCCGATTTACTCGAAGCCCAGGCACTCTATCAGAATTCCTGCGACAATCAAACGGATGCACAATTTAACTATCAGATTAAACTAGCTAAATATTTTCAAGCTACAGGTGAATATAATTCGTCAGAAACATTAAGCTCTAAAGAATGATCAGGACTAAAAATATATAAGAAGGTTCTTTTCCATAACCCCCCAGTTTTATGCTATGTATAAATATACAGTATGCAATAGGACTGGGGATTTGTTATAAAATAGAAGTAAGATTCTAGTTGATTAGTATGGAACATTCAAAAATGAAAATTAGTTTTTTTCAAAACAATCTGGAAATATATCATGAATTTCTGAATTCAATACAACTACCAAAGTTTTTAAAAGGCTTTGAGAAAGCATATACCGGAACTTGCTTTAGAAACAAAGTTGTTGTTATAACAGGTGCATCATCTGGAATTGGTGAAGCATGCGCCCATGAATTTGCCAGATTGGGTTCGAAAGTTGTTTTGGCTGCACGAAGAATAAACGAACTTAAAAAAATTGAACTTGATATAAACCAGAGGAGTGGAGAATCATTTTCTGTAAAAACAGATGTAAGAAACATCGAAGATTGTAAAAATCTGATTGAAAAAACAATTGAAAGGTACAATAGAATTGACATTCTCATCAATAACGCAGGCATTTCAATGAGAACAAATTTTGATGAACTTGATTTATCTGTTATAAAAGAGTTAATGGACACAAATTTCTTTGGCACTGTATATTGTACAAAATTTGCATTACCATACCTTATAAAACAAAAAGGAACAATCATAGGTATTTCTTCTATTACCGGACTTACACCATTGCCTGGGAGAACGGGCTATGCAGCATCAAAACATGCAATGGACGGATTTCTTAATACATTGCGTCTCGAAAACC
>JAHEEB010000669.1 GCA_024640925.1 Bacteroidota bacterium
TTCTTTTTAACACTGATCTTTGCCTGCTTAATCTCAGGACTGTGTTCGGAAAGATTCTTCCCTGCCCTGGCAAGTTCTTTCAGCTTTTTATCAACCTTATCGTCTTCCTTATTTTCATTTACCACCGATGCTTTAAAAACATCGAATTCTTCTCTGAGCTTGCGTGTGTGCTCTTTCTCGGCATTATTCTCTTTAATCTCCCGAATTGTCCGTTCAATTGCTGCATTTGCATCTTTTAATATCCGCTGGGCTTCCTGTTTAGCCTCCAAAAGTATCTTTTTTCTTTCTTTCTGGACTTCTTCCAATTCTTGTCCGTATTTATCATATAAATCATCAAGAGTCTTTTCAACTTTACGGATACGTTGCCTTTTTGTCTCCCAGTAATTCTTATCGCGGGCTATCTCCCGCAATTGCTTGTCGTAGTTGAAGTGCTCCTCTCCTATTTTCTGAGTGGCACTGGCTAATATGTTCTCTGGTAAACCTATTTTGCGGGCAATATCAATGGCAAACGAACTGCCTGGACGACCAACAGATAGTTGGTAAAGAGGTTTAATGGATTGCACATCGAAAAGCATGGCACCATTCATCATTCCTATGGTACTTGAAGCAAAATGTTTCAGATTGGCATAGTGTGTGGTTATAATAGCGTACACCTCCCTGTTGTTAATTTCTTCAAGAACTGCCTCAGCAATTGCTCCTCCAAGAACCGGTTCAGTACCCGTCCCAAACTCATCAATTAACACAAGAGTCTTATTATCTGCATTTTTCAGAAAAAATTTCATATTTTCAAGGTGCCCGCTATATGTGCTCAAATCGTTGTCAATCGACTGCTCGTCGCCAATATCGATGAACAGGGATGAAAAGAATCCTGTTTCAGAGTTTTCTCCCATTGGCACAAGCATACCACATTGAAGCATATATTGAATCAATCCCACAGTTTTGAGACACACAGATTTTCCACCGGCATTAGGACCAGAGATTAGAAGTATTCTTCCTTCCTTGTTCAAGTGTATATCCAGGGGGACGACTTCCTTTTTTTCCTTTGAATGTAATATAAACAACAAAGGATGAATTGCTTTCCTCCAATTGAACTCTTGTTTATCCGTAAGAATTGGCAATACAGCATGAATCCGTTGCGAAAACCGGGCTTTAGCTCTTAAGAAATCAATCTTTGCCAGAAAAAAATAACTATTTAGCAAATTGTCAATAGATGGCCTTACAAAATCTGCAAAAACACCTAATATTCTTCGTATTTCGCGTGCCTCGGCCATTTCGAACTCTCTCACCTGGTTGTTAAGCTCAACAACTATGGCTGGTTCTATAAATGCAGTTTTGCCAGTAGAAGATTCATCGTGAACCAGTCCTCCAAGTTTGCGCTTATTGCTTGCAGATACCGGAATTACAGGACGATTATTACGGAATGTAATCTCTGCATCCTCCTCAGCTAATCCATCGGCTTTAGCCTGGCGTAATACACTCTGTAGTTTTCTGTTAACTTCGGACTGTTTTTGTTTTATAGTAGCCCTGATTTCCTTTAATTCTGCTGAAGCGCTATCTTTAACCCTGCCGGTAGGATCAATTATCCGGTCGATTTCACTAAGAATTTCGGGGAAAATCTCAACATCACCAGATAATGAACACAGATTGGGGTATTTAACTTTTCTTTCCTGTGTACCAAGGAATTTGGCAATAAGCACGATTGCTCCCAACGATTTTCTAATAATTACTAAATCATTGACATCAGGAACAGAACCTTCGATGCGCATTTTCTGAAGATTTGATCTTCCATCGAAATAATTGTCTTGGGGAAAGTTTTCCTCTAGTTCCAACATCTGCTTCATTTCGCTGGTAATTTTCAGTTCGTCTGAAAGTTTTTCGAACACTTTAAAAAATATCATATGCTCGACCATTTCCTTTCCTAGCTCGCACAGGCAGGTTTCTGACAAATAGTTTCGAATTCTGTCGAACCCGATTTTGCTTTCAAAAGATATTGGATAAATCACTTTTCTTCAATTAGAGAATGACAAAAATAACAGAATCGATTGAAAAGATAAATTATTGAACCATGTTTTCTAGTATTCGGTAATTTGAGGTTTATGATATGTATTCAGGATTTTCTTATTTTTGAAGCAAACTAATGCCATGAGATATTTATTACTTTGGTTTTCTTTCTTAATTGTATTTATCTTTTCCTGCAGGAAAAACAACGACACAGCTTTATTAAACACTGAACAAATTCAACAACTCATTGATTCAGCATCAGAAGAAGATACAGTTTATATTCCAGCTGGCTTCTGCCATTTAACCGAAAGCATACTAATCGAGAAAAACATTACAATTATTGGGGCTGGAATCGATAATACCATTATCAGATCTCCTTTTAACTCTTCGGGTACTTCGACTTTTATAATTAAAACCAACAATGATTCCCGATTTCGAATAGCCCACATAACTTTTGAAGGAGTTACCGGAACAAATCATTCATATGCCTTGAATATTGGCGGAGAATGTACCCGGTTAAGAATTGATCATTGCAAATTTATCGAAGGGGGTGACCATTCCATTATGCTGGATGGTAATATCAATGGAGTTATTGATCATTGTAGTTTTGTTGATGATTCACAGGAAAGCATATCAATAAGAAATTCAAAACAGCAGGATACTATCTGGAATGAACAACCTTTATTGGGCACAGATAAAGCCATATTCATCGAAGATTGTGACTTTTCCTTCATTAACAAAGGCGACCACGCTATTACTTCTGTTAATGGAGCTTCATATGTATTCAGATATAACACTGTGAATTCAGCATATTTGCGGAATGCAACCCAGATAGACACACACGGAAATTATTACAATGAACGAAGTGGATATAGTTCCGAGATATATAACAACACTCTTCATTCCGAGGAAAGTTATTACGGAATTTATATGAGAGGAGGAAAAGGAGTAATCTTTAACAACACATTTACCGGTAAGTATTATATGCCTGTTTGTTTTGCAAACGATGGTTCTTATTTACCCCAAACGGGGCCACCGTATCACGATGATACGTATCCTGCAATTGATCAAATCAATAGTTTTTATGTGTGGGATAATGTTTGTAACAATATACCTGTTACAGATGGCATTCCGGCATTTTATGTACAAAACAGGGGCAAAGAAAGAGAACATATTCAGAAAGATCGTGATTATTATGATTATGCTATGCCTGATTATGCACCATATACTTATCCGCATCCGCTAACTAAAGAGTAATTTTAATCCTATCTGTTACTCAAAATTTCTGATAATAAATTAAGGTTTAAATTATAACCATCATTGCTGTTTTTATTTAAAATGCGTGTAAATTTGTACACAGATAGCTAAAAGCCGATGTCAAAATTGTTTACTGCGATACAAATCCGTAAGATTGATGCATATACCATCGAAAACGAACCTATATCATCTATCGATCTGATGGAACGGGCTGCATTAGCATTATCCGACTGGATTTGTGGAATATTTCCTAAAGTAACTCCATTCATTTTTTTTGCAGGCCCAGGAAATAACGGCGGTGACGCATTTGCCCTTGCCCGGATTCTTTCAAACGTTG
>JAHEEB010000670.1:0-1329 GCA_024640925.1 Bacteroidota bacterium
GGATAATATGCATCTCACACTGAAATTCATTGGTGAAAAGCCTGCTTTTTATATTGATTCTATCAATGTAATAATTGCTGGTTCAGTAAAGAGCATTCATGAATTTGATTTAAAGCTTCAATCTGTTGGGGCATTTGGAGTTCCCCCTACAGTTATATGGGTTGGTGTAAATGAAGATGGCACTATGAACACTCTATTCCGAAATATTGATTCTTCTCTTTTAGACCTTGGTATAAAAAAGGAGATACATCCATATTCACCGCACTTAACACTGGGCAGAATAAAAAGATTGAGCCATCAATATGTATTGAAGGAGATTATTGAAAAATATAAGAATATTGAATTTCAGAATTCAAGAATTAGTCAGGTATTATTATTTGAAAGTATTCTTTCTCCAAGGGGGCCTATGTATAAAATACTTTCAACTCATAAACTTTTGAAGGAATAATTCATATTGGGATTTGAAGTGTTAAATACCTTCGCGCCTAAGAACCGTTAACATTGTATAAATGAGTATTTTAAAATCAACATACAACGACATATTATCAAGGTAGATTAAATCATATTTCATCCTTCGTATCATCTGATCGATATTTTCAGCGTATCCATATTTAACCTGGCCCCAGGAAGTAATACCGGGCTTAACCTTAAGAAGCTGAAGATATTGCGGCGCGCGGGCTATGATCTGATCAATAAAAAATTGTCTCTCCGGTCTGGGACCAACGAGCGACATGTCTCCTTTAAGAACATTAAGAAAATTCGGTATTTCATCGAATCGTGATTTTCGCATAAATCTTCCAAATGGAGTAACTCTGTCATCTTTTTTAGAGGATAGTTCCGGTCCATTATTTTCTGCGTTATGATACATTGACCGAAATTTATAAATAGTAAATGGTTTACCATTTTTACCAATTCGTTCTTGTCTATAGAAGATTGGCCCTCTGGAAGATAACTTTACTCCAAGGATAAGAAATAAAAATAAAGGAGATGATATTATTAGGGCAAACAGAGAGCCTACAATATCTATAAAATGTTTGAGGTTTTCTTGCCATGGAGGGATTAGTTGGTGTGAGACTTCAATAAGTGGGGTACCCATAATAGCACTCATCCTCACCTTTCCTGTGAATATTTCGTACATACCTGGAATTGCTTTCACAGACACATTACTGTCGATAAGGGCATCAAGAATTTTTTCAATTTTATCATGCTCACTATATTCAATTGCAATAATTACTTCTTCAATATTCTTTTGTTCTATTACCTGTTTAATATCATTTAAATCACCCAAATGCGGTACAAAGTCTCCCAGTTTATTCCCATTTCCGTTAT
>JAHEEB010000670.1:1339-2746 GCA_024640925.1 Bacteroidota bacterium
TTAATTTCATTATAAATATTTACTGCTTTATCATTTCCCCCTATTATCAAGGTGTTAAACCCAATAAATCCCTTGTGTATTTTATTGGTTATCCTTGATGTAATTATTAATCGGGGTAAATATGTAAGTGTAAAATGTAATAAGAAGAGTACGGTAAATGAATGATAATAATTGGAGTAATTATCAACCGTATCATCCAGAATAAAGCCAAAGAAAAGGACAACAACACCCACTATAGTAATACGGAAAGTATACCATAGCTCGGCAAGACGAGATTTACGAATTACTTCCCGATAATAACCAGATGCATAATATAAAATAATCCAGCAAAGGGGAATTAAGACAATACCCATATAGAATTTGAGACTAAATTCAATTGGTATAGGCCCGAATTTCAATGTTTCTATATAAACCTTGCGATAAGTATAGAAAAAACCCCATGCAACAGCAGCAGACAGGTAATCGAAAAGCAGGTACCGAATAAATTGCTTTCTGCGATCCATTAATAATTCTACAGTAGGTGAATCATGCAACAAATATAAAAATTATGTGTTACGAATTGTAAAAAAAAATGCGAACCTGTAAAAAAGAATGATGAAATGTCAATAAAGGATTACCAAAGATGATTTATTAACAAAGTATGTTTAATAACGATAAAGGGATTCAGTCTTTAAAAAACCAAGTTTAATTTTACCTTTGCAACATGCAAATTTGAATGTTAGAATTAATGGAAGATACTTTTCTGCACAAAGGATTAAGACAGAAGCTGGTTGAAGAAATAAAGAAAAAGGGCATTACAGATACCAATGTTTTGAATGCTATTTCAAAAGTTCCAAGACATCTGTTTATGGATAGTAGTTTCATACATTTTGCATATAAAGATAAGGCTTTTCCTATAGCTGCAAATCAAACCATTTCACAACCTTATACTGTAGCATTTCAATCCGAGCTATTAAAAATTAAGAAGGGTGACAAGGTTTTGGAAATAGGTACAGGATCCGGTTATCAGACTGCGGTCCTTTTAGAGATGGGTGCCCAGGTATTTACTATAGAAAGACATAAAACACTCGTTATGAGTGCTCAGACTCTTCTTCCTAAAATAGGTTATCGCCCAAAATTCTTTTATGGCGATGGCTTTGAAGGATTACCAACATATGCCCCATTTGATAAAATACTTATTACAGCTGGAGCACCTGAGATACCAAAAAAACTTATCGAACAGTTAAAGATAGGAGGGTTACTGGTGTTGCCTATCGGAAACGATCAGGAACAGACCATGACTCTGGTTGAAAAAAAAGATAATGGTTCGGTTGAAAAAGTTGAATTTGGAACATTCATATTTGTTCCTATGCTGAAAGGGAAGGTTTAAAACAAGATCTTATGATTACTATTCAAACTTTTGTTTTC
>JAHEEB010000670.1:2756-3593 GCA_024640925.1 Bacteroidota bacterium
TTTTCAATGATTTACAGGTTAATACGTATGTCTTAAATGATGAAACGCTGAATACTGTAATAATCGATCCTGCGTGTCAAACGAAGCATGAAAAAGACATGTTGTCAGATTATATCTTATCCTGCAAGTTGAATCCAGTTGCAATCTGCTTAACCCATGGACATGTGGATCATATTGTTGGAATAAACTACTGCCTTCAGAAGTACTCCATTCCATTTCAAATGCATCGTGGTGATTCTTTTTTATTAAAAATGGCAACCGAAACGGGATTAATGTTTGGGCTTCAAGCAGATTCTGTTTCTCCACCAGAAAAATATATTGAGGATGGTGACAAAATATACTTCGGCAATTCAATGCTGGAAGCCATTCATGTTCCGGGTCATTCTCCCGGCAGTATTGTGTTTCATTCTTCATCAGATGGATTTATAATTGCTGGAGATGTATTGTTTTGTGGTTCAATTGGCAGGAGTGATTTTCCCGGAGGTAATTACGAAATTTTAATAGAAGGCATTAAGCAAAAATTGCTGACTCTGCCACCCTCAACAATTGTATATCCGGGTCATGGACCATCAACAACAATATTGGCAGAACATGATACAAATCCTTTTCTTATTTGAATATTATATAAAATTTTAATAAAAAAATACATGGTAACAGATTCTTTTTTACTTCGTCATATTGGCCCGAGCCAGGAAGATATTAGCTCTATGATAAAGAAAATAGGTTTGTCATCTCTTGACGAACTGATTGATCGGATAATCCCAGAACCAATACGATTGAAAAAGCCGCTTGATTTACCTCAAGGTATAAGTGAATATGAATATTCAAAGACTATAA
>JAHEEB010000091.1:0-2571 GCA_024640925.1 Bacteroidota bacterium
TCCTACGATTTTCAGGCTGCTATAAGGGAAACAGGAGAAATATCACTGGCCTATCAGAAGATTAAAATATTACATTATTTTCTGAGTGAGTTTGGCAGCTCACTTGCTCCCATGACTCCCATAATACCCATGAATGTCGACAGTAAAAAAGATTTGCAGTATGCTGTTCGGGTTAAGGAAAACTCTGGCTTTGTTTTCGGTATGAACTACTATCGCGGATATGCAAAAGAGACTCAAAAAGAGGTTCAATTTGAAATTCAGCTTAAGGATGAGAAATTGGTTTTTCCCTCAAGGAAAACAGATATTCCTGACAGTTCTATATTTATCTGGCCTTTTCATTTCGAAATGAACGGAATTACACTTCAATATGCCACTGCTCAACCACTTTGCCGGATTAATAACGACTGGTTTTTTGTTCAGACCAGAGGAGTGACCCCTGAGATGGCTTTTAAAAGTGATGGAATAGATTATATTATGAACAAACAAAAAATCAGTAATAACGATGGAAATAGTATTATATGTAATGTAACACCCGGACTCGATTCTCCTTTGATAATCAGATCTAAACAGGGGAAAGAACAACGGGTATTTATTATCCCGCAGGAATTAGCTGACAAAGTCTGGTTGCTTCACAATAAAGGAAGGAAATACCTCTTCATAGCATCATCTAACTTATACATCAATAATGAATCGGAGCTTCATGCATTTGGACTATCGGACAAGATTGAAATTACAGCCCTTTCGCCGGTCGAATTTCTTCAGATACCAAAGGATTGTAAGGTTAGGAAAAAGGGCAACTTTACCAGTTACAACATCATCATTCCACCAGCAACCATACCTTTTGAATTAAAGAAGAACAAGTATTTCGAAGGGGCGCAATGGCTAAAAGTTTCAACAAATGATTATAAGGAAAAGAATGAACTGTTTCACCGGTTGCTTTTTAAAGAATTTCGAATCGAAAATCCGGCTGATATAAGAAAGGCAGAAATGAAGATATTCACGGATATTCCATGTAATATAAGAGCAAATGGAAAATGGGTAAATCAACCCGTTAATCCTGGTGTTATCGGCAAAATTGATTTAACCGGTTACTTAAAGCATGGATTGAACGACTTATTGCTTGATTTTCCTTATAAGGGAGGGAATAAATCGTTTGTAGCTGTTATAGAAACAGAATTTTACAACTCCGACAGGTTAAAGATCGTAACCGATACATCGTGGTTAACAATAGAACAATATAAGATTCCGGCACCCTGGGAAACAACCAAAAATCTTTCCGTTTCTCATACAGTTCCTTCTTCTGTCGATTTTTCCGATTCGTCTTTCAGTTCCAATAGTTGGCAGATAACTTTTCCGGAACCAGGGTTTCAACAATTTGATAATGTATTCCTGCGAATAAATTATGCTGGAAATAAAGGCCAGGCAAGGATAGGACAGAAACTAACTGCCGATAATTTCAATAATGGAACAACATGGTCAATCAATTTAAAAACCTGCGTACTGGATGATAAAAACTCCATACAACTTGATCTGGAACCCTTAAATGAAGATTACAAGATTTATTTCGATAAAATTCCGCCACAGGATGAACTGGGAAAAGCCTTGATTCAATCAATTCGAATAGAACCGGAATACAGGATAATACTGAAGATTAAATGAGAAAAAGATGGATGGTGATTCCATTTAGGATAAAATAATTCAAGAGAATTCTATTCTGTAAGCCTATTAAATAAAAATCAACATTGGAAGTACTCATAACTTTGTTTTGTATATTTATCTTCACTTCAACAATCCTTAAATCGTATGGAAAATATTTATGTTTTTGCAATTGCAGTTTTTGTAATTGTTTGTATTGTGGTTCTGAGTTTGCTTTTTAGCAAAAAAGCCATTGTAAAACGAAAACTAAGACGTACTCCTCTTGTCCCAATATCAATGTTCAGGAATGAAGAAACAGCGCGCATTGTCGGTAAAGTGGTGCTTGTTGGTGAGGCTCTCGAGGCCCCTCTGTCGGGCCGGAAATGTGCTTATTATTACATCCATGTAGAACAAAAGACTTCGAGTGGAAAGAGTACGAGTTGGAGAACAATAATCGAAGAAGAAGTTGCAGGTGATTTTGTTGTATACGAGAGCAATAGCTGCGCCATGATCGATACAAAAAAAGTGAAGAGTTATATTGTTGAAGACAGGAAATATTCTTCCGGAACATTCCACGATGCTGAAGAGCGAATGGAAAAATATCTGAATGCTCATAATAATGAAAGTACCGGATTTCTCGGGTTTAATAAGGCGCTCCGATATAAAGAAGGAATTCTTGAACCTGGCGAAACCATTGCGGTAGTAGGAAAAGGACAATGGAAACGTACCGAACGCACGGATATACCCGCACCATATGGTAAAATTCTGATGATGATAGCAGATGGTAATAAACCGGTTTACCTGAGCGATGATCCGGATACAGTGAAGACAGGCATTGAATTGTGAGGTTAGAATAAACAATAGAGAAAAGCGTACAATAAATCCGAAGAGATAATGTAAATGTTGTATATATTTTTTGAAATAAAACTTTATTTG
>JAHEEB010000091.1:2581-9615 GCA_024640925.1 Bacteroidota bacterium
TAAACTTACTCATACCCGCCATATTCCTATCTCAATGTTTAAGGATGACCAAAAAGCTCGTATTGTTGGAAATATAGTGCTTTGTGGTAAAGCTCTTGAAGCGCCTTTTTCGGGCCGGAAATGTGCCTATTATTATGTTCGTGTCAAGGAAACCGGAGATTTATTCGACGAATCGAAAATCTTCATAGAAGATGAAGATTACGGTGAGTTTGTGATTCAGGATGGTAATTACTGTGCAATTATCGATACGGGGTTTATTAAAAGTTATATTGTCGAAGACAGGAAATATTTATTCAATGGTTTTAGCAAATCCAGTGAGCGACTTGAAAAATTTCTCAGAAAACATGGTGAGTATAGTTCTGGTTTTTTGGGTTTGGATAAACATCTGAGTATTTACGAAGGAATTCTGGCGCCGGGCGAAAGAGTGTCAGTATCAGGCAAAGGACGTTGGAAACAAACTGAACGAACGGATATACCCGCTCCTTATGGAAAGATCTTAGCTATGATAGCCGATGGTAATAAGCCCGTTTATCTGAGCGATGATCCGGATACAGTTAAGCAGAAGAATATGCTGAAAGTTTGAAAGCGGAAGACCGAAGACAATTTCCGTGTAGTGGAAATTCATTTCGAACTGGTGGTTTTCAATTTCCGTGTAGTGGAAATTCATTTCGAACTGGTGGTTTTCGATTTCCGTGTGGTGGAAATTCATTTCGAACTGGTGGTTTTCAATTTCCGTGTAGTGGTTTTTGGTTTCGAGCTGGTGGTTTTCGATTTCTACAATAGGTTCGACCCCAGCAGGTCGAATGCAATGTAATAATCTCTTTTCTATACCTCTCTGAGGTCTGGTTTTAAACCCGGGCTTACATGTTTATGGAAAATAGCTCCGGCCTGCTGGAGTCGAATGTAATGCAATAATTTCTTTTCTATAAACATATGATCTCTCTGAGGTCATTAAACGTTGGGCTTTACTTCTATTCAATATTAACGATTCACTAATCACAGATCACTGATCACTATTCACAGATCAAGATTTTTAATCCTTAACTCTCTGATGTCATTATATGTTGGGATTGACTTAATCAGCTGATCCCTGGTTGGAAATAAAAAATGGCCAGGCAAAAAAAACCAGACATTATGGAGTTTCTCCGGCATAAGGGTTCCATGTGTTTCGCTCTTTTACTTCAAAGAGTTCCTGCACTGTATCGAGGGCTATCGTATTTACCGGATTAAAATTATCGGAAATCATATAGTCTTCGATACTGTATAAGAGTTGTCGGGCTACAGGACGGCTTTTCAAATCATTCTGTAAATCAATACTGCAAACCATAAGTTTCCCATTGTCTACTTTTGCTTCGAATAACATGGCCAACCTTCGGTTCAGAAACCACGTGTCGATAGGTTCAATAACAGGCCTGAATCCGGGTGGAAAGTTCTCAAGGTTCATCACCTGCTGTCTATTGGCAACCTCCCACCATTGCAAATCGCTGTAATAATCTGTAGGGAAGTTTTCAAGCGCCGGATGGGTATTGTTTATTAAAATACCTGTGGTATGCGGGGGGCGCATTTTAAACCACGATGTGTTCCAGAATACCGGAGTGAGATATTGCACAACATCTTTCCCGTTTTGTACCTTTCCGGCAGCAAGCAACAATACCTTTCCCCCCTGCATAAGAAGATATTGAGCATCTTTGTCAAGTGTGTCGCAAACGTATATTTTTGAAGTGTTTAATTCGGGTAACTCCGAAGGATATACCCAGAAGTTCCAGGAGTTGCTTAACCCGTTTACCGATACTTCCAGGTTAAACTTTTCAGCCTGAATCACCTCTTTTAAATCGAATTTATTTGTGTCGGCCAACTGGCAATTACCAATTGGGAGTTTCAATGCCAGCAGATTTTTAGAGTAAATAACTTTCCCTTTTGAATTTTTTATTTGCCACGAAACATCTGCAGTTTCTATGGTTGAATCAGTAAAGTTTGCCACTTCAATTGTAAAAGAAAGAATTTCATCTTTGGTAAAGGTGAATTTTGGCAAACGAACCAATGGAACTAGAGCATTGCAAAAACTTTTGAATTCACCTGGTGCAGCATACCCTTTTTCATCCCAGAATGCATCGAGAACGCCTACAAGAGCGGTCCCCTGTCCCGGAAAATCGTTCAACCCCAAAAGTTGGAACCCTGCGAGGCCTGGCGTGCGCAAGGTAGCTTCAATTTCCTGTTTATAACACGATAGTTGCAGTTTCCCTGATGCCATTAGAAAATCGTGAGCTAAATCGCCCATGTAATTCTTGTTGAGTTCCTCTTCGAACAGTTCAAAATTCTTTGCCTTCAGTGGCCCTTTGTATTTCTCGATTTCCCTGAAGTTTGGAAATGCACACCATTGTCCCATTTCGTGAGTTATATATGGGCGCTTCTGGCTTTCCATCTTATTACTATAATCGAATGAATTCCCGGGTTGTATGTCTTTCCAATCTAGTCCTCGTGGTCCGGATCGCACAATATAATCGCTGTTCTCCATAATGCTCCAGCTCCGTCCGGTAGAAGCGCCACAATAAACCCGCTGAGGATCTTTCTTTTTAAAGTGTTTAAGCCATTCATTCAGATAGGGCACATAATTTCCGGAGGGTTCGTTTCCATAGGCCATCATACAAAAAGAAGGATGGTTTCCGTAAGCATTAAGTATTCTTTCGGTCTCATCGTAAACGTATTTGTCAATAGGCTTTCCCTTGCCAAGCGATGTTGAGTATTTTGCCCAGCTTGGCCCTTCGACCTGCAGGTAAAACCCGGCTTTGTCAGCAGCGGCAAATGCTGCTTCGGGCGGACAATAGGAATGAAAGCGCATATGATTTAATCCGTACGATCTGCATATCTTGAATACTTTTGCCCAATCTTGTTCTGCAACTGGCGGATAACCTGTAAGAGGAAATACACTGCATTCAACCGTTCCGCGTAAAAAAACAGTCCTGTTATTGATCTGAAACCGTGAACCGGATATGGTGAATTCCCTCATACCAAAGGGGATTATCTTAGAATCGATCATACTATTTTCATCTTCCAGGCAAATTTCCATTTCGTAGAGGTTGGGATTAAATTCATCCCAGGTTTTAAAATTCCCGCTCATAGGAAAGTCGATACGAATAGATGGAGATGGATTCTTAATGTCTATTTTTATGGGAGTAATATTATCTTTTACATCACTGGCAGAACGGACATTTATTGAAATTTTTCCATTTTTTATGTTTTCATATCCTTTGATTGTCATGCTAACATGAACCAATTTGTCTTTTAGATCTGGAACCAGCTTCACAGAATCGAGATGTGTTTTTGAACCTGCGATAAGCTCAATTCTTCCGGCTATACCATTCCAGTTGCCCTGAGTATGGTCCGTTAAACTATGCGAATTAATTCCCGGATCTACATCTTTAATGCTGTTGTCGATTCGTATTGTAATGATATGTTTCCCGGGTTTAGAAGCTTCGGAGGGAAGTTCAAATATATGTGGAGTGGATAAACTGTTTTGGGAACCAACCATCAGTCCATCGATCCATAAAGTTGACTGCCAGTGGGGACGTTCAAGAAAAAGCACAATGCGCTTATCCTTCCAGGTTTCGGGTATAACAATCGCTTTCTGATACCATGCCGGTCCGACATAATACTTTACAGGAGTGAGCCAGAAGGGAAATTTTGTATTTCCAGGGTCGCGATATTTTGCCATGGCAGGGTTGAAATACCAGGAACTGTCATAAATGCTCCCTGTCCATTTGGTTTTAACTGTAGGCACAAAACCCTTATTGTTTTCTGACATAGAACCAGGCAGAGTTATTGTCTCCATCAATTCTTTCAGATACCATTTTTCAGAAATACCATTTTCCAGTGTATCCATCTGAAAAAGCCAGTTACCACTCAAACTTAAACTATTTCCATTCTGACTATAAGAATAGAGTGATATAAGCCACGATAAAAGAAAAATAAATTTTCTCTTCATAAATAATTGAATTATGAATAATCAAACTTACATAAAAACAATGTTTTCTTTGTGGATTTTTATTTGCCACCAAAACACAAAAACACCAAATAATAGACAAAAATATTGGTCTTTGTGGCTTTCCTTTTGCCACCAAGACTCAAAGACTCTAAGATACACTAAGATGGGGTGCGGATCTCAACCTGGCTGCGTCTTCAGACCTGTCAGCGTTGTTAAACCCGGGTTAAGCAATAGAAATATTAAAAATTTCAATTGCTTACAGCCTGCAAGGCGTACCGGGTTAACCCCGATTTAGAAATTGTTACAGCAATTTTAAAAAAATGCTGTATTACAATTTGTTAATCGTTTACGCATTCTCTAATGCGTTATCTGGGTTGAAAAAAGTATCGGTATACTTTTGTTGGTGGAGACATTCTGCTTAACCTCCCCTTCCCCCTCCTTGCTAAAGGAGGGGAGAAATTCTGCTAAAAGGGAATTTATTGTTTATTGTTGAATCATACATTACATATAGAATTAAATTTTTGTTTTCGTGGCTTTCCCTTTTGCCACCAAAACACAAAGACTCCAAGATACACTAATATGGGTGCGGATCTCAACCTGGTTGCGTCTTCAGACCTGCCAGCGTTGTTGAAAAAAGTATCTAAGTATGGGAAAATAAATTATTTTCAACAACCAGACTGAATAAAAAAAGAGACCGGAAAATTCCGGCCTCTTTGTGCAGATTTATTAAGAAATAGTATTTTATTGCTTAGCGTATAATCTGGATACACTGATTATTTATCGTATTACCAGACACTATTCTTACAATATAAGTTCCCGAAGCTACATTCAGGTTGAGTGTTTCAGTAGTTATACCATCAAGGTATAATTCTTTTTGCAGAATGCATCTGCCATCCAATGAAACGATAGACAAATTAGCTGTAGTTGAATATTCATTATTCAATTTCAGTGTGAAGTTTCCATCATTTGGATTGGGGTAAGCAACCATACTATTGTTAGCAAAGTTGTCGGAATTGGCAACTGCAACAGATACGGAAATAGTCCAGTCTAGTTTAGTGCCATCGCCAGCGGAAACAACATAATGTACATCATTTGAGAAATTATTGGCTGTGGTACCACTTACCTGTACAATATCAACAACCCTGGCAGTAGCCTGGTCAGAAAGTGTGAATGTACTTACCAGGTTAGAAGCATCTGTACCAGCTGGCATATCAACTGTAATGGTATGGTTTGTATTATTAACAGACGAATTGGTCTGTCCGGCTATTGAAAAAGTCATAATGTTTGCTTCAGAATTTAAAGAAGAAACGTTAACAGTCCAATTTCTGGTAGAGCCATCTTCTGCTGTAACAGTATAAATTACTGAAGAAGTAAAGTTGTTTTTAGTAACACCAGATACTTGTCCGGCAGAATTTATCGTTGCGTTTGCTCCTCTGGAAAGGGTAAACCATGAAGTCATGTTAGAAACATCTGTATAAGGCAGATTAACGGATATCGTTGAATTCACCTTGTCGATAGTGATTACTTCGTTTTCGACAAAGAAATGGAAAGAAACAATATCTGTCTGGTTGTTCACTGCGGAGTCGCCAAGTAAAGGAATTACATTCCATCTTTCAACCGAATAATCGTCGCCATAAAAATCGTATTTAACCGTATCGCTAAAATCTCTGGTTGTAGAGTTCGATTCCTGCAAAACACTATCTTTATCAGTCAGGTAAGCACCCCGCGAAATATCAAACATAGGGGTAAGACTTGTAATATCCAGTCCGCCAGTTGTGTCAATTCCAATAGTAATTGTATGAGAATTTGGATCGATAACCGCATCGCCCATTTGATTGATTAAGCCATAAGCATAAAATTCCGATGCTATTGCAGGCCTCTTTGTTATAGTAACGGTATAATTGGCAACAGAGCTATCAATGGCAGTAAGAGTATAAACCACCGGTTTGCTGTAGTCTCCATAATCATCGGAGCTAATAGAAGAATCGCCAACACTGACATTTATTATATCGTAGTTAAAATACTCGAATTCATATTCAATATTGGATAAATCAGTCCTAAAACCAACAGATACATTAATTGTGTTTTTAACCGTATCTATTTCAGCTTCATCATATTGGTCGTAATAATCAGAATATGTTTCAAAATATGCAATCTCTTTTTTAATTGTACTTATAGATTGAATAACCAAATCATTATGATAAAGTCTTGATGCGGAAATAAAATAAGTAGAATCTTTGGCTGCAGCAAAGAAGATATCATACCCTCCATTATTTACATATTCTAAGTCGTTGCAGGTTCCGGTATAAACCTCGAAATAAGGATAGCCTTCACTAGAACTTATGGAAATAATGGACGAATTGCTTGGTGTGAATGAGAAAATCTGGTTATAATCGCCATTTCCATATGTTATTCCTTCATTAACCGAAATTGCATCTTCGCAGTTGATTTCCTGAGTAAGAAAAACCTTCCAGTCTTGAGTTACTCCACTTTCCGAAATAACAGAAAAAGTCAAGGTATCAGAATAACTTAAAAAATAGGGACTGTTTTCAAACATCTCCATAGAATTTTGGTAGATCCTGGATAATGGTGAACTTTTAAATGTTGTTAAATAATTATTACCGTTTTTATAAATAGAAATTGTATGTGCTGTCTCATCAATAGTTGCAGTATCGTAATCTATTGTGAAATATTCAAAACTGTTGCCAGTTGCCAAATCTGATTCATTTAGAATGGTAACTTTCCAATCCTGGGTATTTTCAGAGTCTTCTGATGTAATTGTGTAAGTAATGGTAGTATCCTTAAAAATATTGTTGTTTACGTATAAGTCATATGAAGAACTAAGCTCATTCTCGCCTATTTTTATAGAAGCTCCTTCTGATAAACTGAAATAGGCATATATTGAATTGTTTAAGTCTGTATTTTTTGAGACATAGGCAACAATAGAATGGTCAGAAGTATTGATTTCCGGTTCTCTGGAAAGCAAAGATTTTTGTGAGCCATCTTTTAATGTGAAGTTGATCACATCCGATCCGGATTTAAGATCGCTAAA
>JAHEEB010000671.1:0-2743 GCA_024640925.1 Bacteroidota bacterium
CTCATTTTCTTACCCACCTTAACAAAAGCCTCTACAGCCTGATCGAGATTTTGTTTAGTATGAGCTGCCGAAAGCTGGACTCTTATTCGGGCTTGACCTTGGGGAACAACCGGGTAATAAAAGCCCGTAACATATATTCCTTCTTCCAGCAGACCAGCAGCAAAGTCCTGTGATAGCTTAGCATCGTATAACATAATAGCCAGAATTGCAGAGGCACTGGGTTTTATATCAAAGCCTGCCTTACAGATTCTTTCTTTAAAATAAGCTGTATTTTCATGTAATTGCTTTTGAAGTATGTTTGTCATTGACATCATGTCGAACACGGTAATACCAGCATTTACAATCATTGGGGGAAGCGAGTTGGAAAAAAGATAAGGACGTGAACGTTGTCTTAACATTCCGATAATTTCATTTCTACCGGTTGTAAATCCTCCAATGGCCCCGCCAAAAGCCTTCCCTAAGGTGCCGGTAATAATATCCACCTCTCCCCTGATATTAAAATGCTCCGTAACGCCCCTGCCGGTTTCTCCTACCACCCCTGCTGAGTGACATTCATCGACCATTATAAGAGCATCATATTTTTTAGCAAGTTCATTTATTTTATCCAGGGGGGCTACGTTTCCATCCATAGAAAATACCCCATCGGTCACAATAATCCTGAAACGTTGTTTCATCGATTTCTTTAATTGCTCTTCCAAATCGTTCATATCGGCATTGGAATATCGATATCTCTGAGCCTTACTAAGTCTGACTCCATCAATAATAGAGGCATGATTTAAAGCATCGGAAATAATGGCATCTTCCTCACCAAATAATGGTTCGAAAACACCTCCATTGGCATCAAAGCAAGCAGCATAAAGAATAGTATCTTCTGTGCCAAAAAAATCGGCAATTTTCTTTTCAAGTTTTTTATGGATATCTGTTGTTCCACAAATAAACCGTACCGACGACATGCCAAATCCATGAGTATCGAGTCCATTTTTTGCAGCCTCTATTAATTGTGGATGAGAGGATAATCCCAAATAATTATTAGCACAAAAATTCAGGAAGTACTTTCCATCGGTAAGACGGACAACCGCATCTTGTGGTGAAGTAATAATCCTTTCATTTTTAAACAACCCGTTCTTTTGAATGGAATCCAGTTCCTTTTTCAGGTAATCTTTCATTGAGCCGTACATAAATTTTTTTTTTGATAAAATAAAGTTACTTATTTCAAAGGTTTTTATTGTAACTAAAACTGATGTTCACAAAAAATATACTTTCCGGTTATTTTCTAACGACTCCAAAATACTAGGTTTAGTAATACTTTACTATTGGCAATATCTTCGATAAAATCAATTCAACCGTATTTTCAATACTTATATCAGATGTATCGATTGATAAAAATGGCTTTTTTGGTTCCTCATATTCCGAAGAGATCCCGGTAAAGTTCAAAATTTCTCCTTGACGTGCTTTTTGATAAAGTCCCTTAGTATCGCGTTGTTCACAAATTGAAAGAGGTGTACTGATAAAAATTTCTAAAAAACGTTCTTTCCCTATTATTGAACGTGCTAATTCACGCATTTCAATAGTCGGGCTAATAAAGGCTGTGATAGTTATAATTCCGCTATTACAGAATAGTTTAGATACTTCGGCAATTCTTCTGATATTTTCTTTTCTGTCAGAAATAGAATAACCTAAATCGGAACAAAGGCCTAACCGTAAAATATCACCATCAAGCACCTGAGAAAAAAAACCCTGATCAAAAAATCGTTTTTCCAGTTCAAAAGCCAGGGTACTTTTACCAGCGCCAGATAATCCGGTAAACCAAATTACAATACCCTTTTGATCGAGAAGAAGTTCTTTATCAATTAATGAACGTTGATTATCCATATTTAAAAATTAACTATTACTTATTGTTAAGCCTGATTAAATCAATACAAGACCAATGAATTTGGATTAAATCCAGTTTACGTATTAGAGAATCCGTAAACGATTAACCCCACGATTAAGAATTTGTAGCGCAGAAATTTTACAAGGTGTTGTTAACAAATTCTAAATCGGGATTAACCCGGTACGCCTTGCAGGCCGTAAGCAATAGAAATTTTCAATATTTCTATTGCTTAATCGGGGTTAAAATTAAACAGAATTTAAAAATTATAAGTAAATTACATTGTATTGATCAATAATGAACAAATTCTTACATATTCCGGATTGTTACCCAGGAAAGAACCATAAAAATCCCTGAACCTATTTATAAACTAACATAATAGGAGTTTTGATTTTGACAGAATGAAATTCGGACTGAAATTTCGCACAAACAAGAAGGTTGATCAAACAAACCTTTCCTCTTATGATGGTTTTCCTATATACCTGGAAAATAATCTGGGCGTGCAATACTCAGCATACAGAACAACATTCAGGATTTGGTCACCTGTTGCCGAAAGAATCAAGGTATGCATCTATGCCAAAGGCGATGGAGATAATCTACTCGAAAAGCATCTGATGAAATATAGCAATGATGGTGTATGGATTTTAAAGCTTTTCGGCGATTACAAAGAAAAATATTATACATTCAATGTAAACTTTAGAGGTAATTATCTGGGAGAAACTCCCGGAATATATGCAAAAGCCGTGGGAGTTAACGGGAAAAGGGGAATGATAGCAAACCTGAACGAATATAACCCACCAGACTGGAAAATACATAAACGTCCACACTTGAAAGCTTTGAATGATATAGTACTTTACGAAGTTCATGTGCGTG
>JAHEEB010000671.1:2753-3585 GCA_024640925.1 Bacteroidota bacterium
AGCGACGAAGGCTGGTCAACAGGAATTGATCATATGAAGGAATTAGGGATAACCCATGTACATCTGTTACCTGTATTCGATTTTAATTCAATTGACGAAAGTGTTTTAAACATACCTCAGTTTAACTGGGGTTACGACCCCGAAAACTATAATGTCCCCGAAGGTTCATACTCTACTGATCCATTTCGGGCCGAAGTCAGGATTAAGGAATTTAAGGAAATGATCATGAAGTTTCATAAAAATGGTTTTCGTGTTATTATGGATGTTGTTTATAACCATACCGGCTCCACAGCTGGTTCAAATTTTAATCTGGAAGTTCCTGGTTATTATTACCGGCAAAATCATGAAGGAGGATACTCTAATGCTTCGGGGTGTGGAAATGAAACAGCTTCGGAACGACCAATGATGCGAAAATTTATAATTGATTCATGCAGATTTTGGGTCAACGAATACAAAATAGACGGTTTTCGTTTTGATTTAATGGGCATTCATGATATTGAAACATTAAATCTGTTAAGCAATGAACTAAAAGAAATTGAACCTTCCATTTTTATTTATGGTGAGGGATGGACTGCAGATCAAAGCCCACTTCATAAATCATTGAGGGCCATAAAAGAAAACACACCCGAACTTAATGATATTGCCAGTTTTAGTGATGATATCCGTGATGCATTAAGAGGCAATGTTTTTGATTCTCACAGCAGAGGATTCATTAGTGGTGCACATGCACTGGAAGAATCGATTAAATTTGGAGTAGTTGGTTCAACTGCTCACCCACAGATTAATTACAGAGCCTGCCATTTTTCACAAAAACCCTGGGCAGATAAACCAT
>JAHEEB010000672.1:0-1775 GCA_024640925.1 Bacteroidota bacterium
TACAATAACAAGCCAGCTTATTTCATGGAAACCTGTCCTGTTGTTTTCAGCAGAGCTTTTACCTGGGTTTCCAGTTCAGCCAGACGTTGCTCATTATTGTCCATATTAGATAGCCTGGCTTTTAATTGTTCATTTTCTGTTTTTAAGGTCTGTACTTCCGTTCTCAGTTCTTCAACTTTGGTATTCAATTCCTGAACAGCTACAGTAATTAATGGACTAAGCCTGCTATAATCGACTCCCCAAGGCTGGGTTTTAGGATTGTTCCCTCCTTTACTCACAGCTAAAGGATAAATTTCATATAAGTCCTGAGCAATAAAACCAGTTTCTAACTTAGGATTGTTCAAGATTGTGTAATCGCAAACCTTTATTTTCATTAAATCATTCAATCCATACTTTGTTGGAGCAATATTTTGCTTAAGTCGTTTGTCTGAGAGACTGAAAAAATTGACTCCTGCACCATCACCGCCAACACGTGCTAAAGGAGTACCCTCACTGTTTACAAATAAAATATAATTGTCTGAATTTGAAGGTGTTGAGATATTGTTACATTTCAGGTAAAGCATACCATTCATAGAACTTGAATTGCTTTCTACCATTATTTGAGTAACATCATTGCTTTCAACATGTAAGGCTACCGAAGGGTTATTTAAACCAACTCCAACCTGACCAACGGAATTGATAAAAATTCCCTGATCCGCTCCGTTGTTTGAAAGCCAGAATCCGTTTGTACTTATGTTCTGGGTTGCCGTATGATTTCCGAGATTATCTTTAAGCGAACTAAGATTGATTGAGCTTCCTCCGGTTATTGAAAGATTTGTCCCTGTAAAAGACAAATCCTGCTCATTCAGGTAATTGCCTAAATTAACAGTAGAAGAACTTCCTGTAATACCAAGAGTATTTGATGAAAGAGTCAGATCCTGACCGTCCGTGTTATCAATATATTTAGAGAGATCAACAGAATTTCCATTTTCAATAGACAATGTATTGCCCGATAAGGTTAATTCCTGATCATCTGTCCCTGCCAATGTGCTTAGATCTACGGAATTTCCATTAGTTATTGTAAGAGTTGGCGAAGAAAAGGTAAGGGTTTGTGAATAGGGCGCCAAACTCACTGAACCACCATTGGTTAAACTGAGTGTGTTTGAGGCAAGCGAAAGACTTTGGTTGTCGGTATTATCTTTAAATTCAGACAAGTCTATGGAATTTCCGTTAGATATTGTGAGGGTTGGCGAAGAAAAAGTAAGAGTTTGTGCATCGGTATTATCTTTAAATGGAGTCAAATCAATAGAATTTCCACTTTCAATGGAAAGAGTGTTGCCCGATAAGGTTAATTGTTGTTCGTCTGTGCCAGTAAGAGAGCTTAGATTCACTGAATTTCCGCTACTTAAGGTAAGTGTTGGCGAAGAAAAAGTAAGGGTTTGTATATAAGGAGCTAAACTTACCGAACCACCGTTGGTTAAGCTAAGTGTATTTGAGGCAAGCGAAAGACTCTGGCTATCTGTATTGTCCAGATAGGAAGTCAGACTTACCGGAGTAGCATCACCACTAAGGCTTAATATGTTGTCAGCTAATGTTAAATTCTGGATTTCGTTGGTTGGACTGGCGTCGCCTTCAATGGAGCTTAACAAAGTTTCCTCCCATTGAGTGCCATTCCATCGGAGTATTGTATTTGAAGGGCCGGTAGCATTCTGTATGTCAGCATACAATATTGCATGCGATTTAATTTGCATATTTCCTGTTGCATCGAGGGTAACATCGCCGCTAATAGCAGTTCC
>JAHEEB010000672.1:1785-3585 GCA_024640925.1 Bacteroidota bacterium
CCGGCAGTAGCAGTCGGAGCCTCTACATTGGCAATATCATCAATGCTCGATGTGGTTTTATTGATCTGGTTCCATGTATAATCACCTATTTGTGCTGTAACGGCACCCTTACGGCCAAAAACCGAATTTACATCGTTTGAATTGTTCATTTTTTGCCACGATGTGCCATTATGGATTAACCAATCACCCGTATTGAATGTTATAGAGCCCGAGCCCAGATTTTGAGTACCGGCAGTATTAACTATGTAATATTCGCTGTTTTGACCGCTTTTATCGTTGAGAGTAGGTGTATTAGTAGAAGCATTCCATGTACCCATGTATGTTAACCCTCCGGAGATACTTTTTGGTACCCATGAAGTACCATTATAGCTTAAAAATTGATCGGTGCTTGCTCCCATTGGATGTAGTTTCGCAGATGTTATCTGTGCATCCTGAATTTTTGCTGTAGTAATTGCATTATCAGCAATTTTTTCGTTGTTTACCGCATCATTATCCAGTTCCACTGTTTGAACTGAATTTGCAGCCAGGTTTGTTGTTCCGTTAACAGTCAGAGAATTCAATGTCGTTTCACCGCTGACCTCTAATTTGTTCGATAACACTGCATCTCCATTCGTGTTAATAAGCAATCCTTCATTATCCCCATCGGAAGAAAGGTAATATTCATTCAGGTGAATATTCTGTGAAGCACTATGATTGCCCATATTGTCGGTAATGGATGGGAGTTTTACAAATCCACCATCGCTCAAATAAAGAGTATCGTTCGAGAGACTTAAAATCTGGATTTCATTGTATGGATCACTATCGGAATCAGAACTACTTGATCCAACAGATTTCCAGGAAGTTCCGTTATAATAATAAAATCCAGGATCAGCATTGGTTTGGAAAACAAGTAAACCGATTGCCGGATCAGATATAGCATCACGTTCTGCTTGGGTTAGTCTTGGTATAAGCAACCCCTTGGAATTTGTTCGTATTTCAAGGGCAGCACTTTTATCAGGTGTTATTTCCCCATCAGATATTCCTACACTTTGCGCAATTGCATCAACACTCGCAAATACGGAAAACGCAAACAGAAAAACGATTGATTTTCTCATTTCAGCTAATTTTAGAACACAATAAATGCAAAAAGTGGAGTGAAAGTGAAAGTTTGAAATATGAACGGGCCTCTCTTACAAATTTAATAAACTTAAATGTGTAATCCTTTTTAAATAAATGCTAACCTGATTTTTAACATGTAAAAATTGATGAACAGCCAATTCAGTTTGTTAAAATGACCGATTACTGGCATCTATCGTTTTTTTTTATCCATTAGAAATTACAAATTAAAGGAACAACTTAAAAGCCATACAGGAAATAGTGAAACCTGAAAAAGAATCATCATTCTTTACCTTTAAGTTTGAAGAATGAATCTATTGGATATCATTCCTTTTTCAATTACTTTTGCCCACCTGTAAAATCAAAAAATTTTTAATAATGGCCAACGACGATTTATTCAAGAAGATAATTGCACATTGCAAAGAGTATGGTTTTATTTTTCAGTCTAGCGAAATTTACGATGGGCTTAGTGCTGTTTACGATTACGGTCAAAATGGATCTGAGCTTAAAAACAATATAAAAAAATACTGGTGGGATTCTATGACCAAACTAAATGAAAACATTGTCGGAATTGATTCGGCTATTTTCATGCATCCCCGCATTTGGGAAGCATCTGGTCATGTTGGTGCTTTCAACGATCCGCTTATCGATAATAAAGATTCGAAAAAAAGATATCGTGCCGATGTGCTTATAGAAGAACACCTG
>JAHEEB010000673.1 GCA_024640925.1 Bacteroidota bacterium
CGCTTTGATATGATTCAAAGTTTTAAGAGATTACGCATATATGTAATCATCATAACTTTTCTGGTAGTTGGTCTTTCTCTTATAATATCTTTTGCAATGTCGCAGAGACTTAAAAACTCCCTTCATTATATGAGTCAAGTAATTTCCAACCTGGCAAAAGGTGATTTAACAACACAGGTTAGTTTAAAAGGTAATGATGAATTCACGAAACTATTAGACGATATAAACCTAACTATTAAGAAGTTAAGCAAAACACTTACTGCTATATCAGGAATAAATCAAATCATTTTAGAAACCAGTAGTCAATTAAGTAAACGTTCCCAGCAATTATCTATGGGCGCACAAGTACAGGCATCGGCAAGCGAAGAACTCTCCAATTCTATGAACCAGGTAGTTAATGGAATAAAAACAAACACAATAAATTCTCAACAGACCGAAATTATTTCGAACGATGCTGCTCAGAAAGCCGAAACTGTCGAAGTAGTCTCTGGTAAAAGTCTTAAAGCTATCGGAGAAATAACCGAAAAGGTTAAAATTATTAATGAAATTGCATTTCAGACCAATATATTAGCCTTAAATGCTGCAGTAGAAGCTGCAAGGGCTGGAGAACACGGCAGAGGTTTTGCTGTAGTTGCATCTGAAGTAAGAAAGCTTGCTGAAAAAAGTAAAACTGCTGCTGTAGAAATTGAAAATTTATCTCATTCAAGTCGTGATGTAATAAACAATGCTTCAGAAATGATTGGTCAGCTATTGCCCGGAATCCACCACACTTCAAAACTTGTCAAAGAGATAACTTCTGCATCTCTTGACCAAAAAGAAAATGTCGAAAACATTAATCGATCAATCCAACAATTAATATCAATAACCGATGAAAATTTCAGTGCCTCACAAGAGCTAGCCGAAAGTTCACAAAAACTATTACTCAAGGTTGAGGAACTTCAGGAAGCAGTAAGTTTCTTTAAAGTATAACTTCATTAATGAATTAGTGCGGCTGGGGTTATTTTTAGTAAAAAAATGCAAAACACTTCTTTCATTGTCCTTAACTTCCTTTTATACCATCTCCAGGGAGTTTTATCTTTTAGTGATATTACACCAATATTAATAGCTGGATCAATTTTATTAAATGAAAGCTTTGAACGCCTCGAATGAAAATCCAAAGTTACCAGATTAGCATTTTTGTATCCGTTTTTGTGAAGGTAATCAACAGCATTCCTAGAAGCAGTGTATGTTCGAGAGCTTCCATCGTTCATGCTTGGTAATGCTACTATTTTATTGGCTGGCAAACCCCGGCTTATAAAATTTTCTGCCATTTCGTCGGGATAAGTTCTTGAATAGGCCGACATATAAGCGTTTTGCGTTTTATAGGAAACTTTTTTTGAACGAGGTTTTATTTTTTGATTATTCAATATAATTTTTCGTAATGTCAGATTTCTATCCCGGTTATGAGTATATCCATCATTTATGTATGTAATTATTATTGAGTCTCCGAAACATATTGTATAGTTGACATTTATCTTACTATATCTTCTTATTGTAGTATCGATAAGTTCTTTATTATTAATTGAAATTGAAATAAATGGATAGACATTAGAAGCTTTAGAACCAAAGAAGTGCAACTCCAGATTATCGTTTTCTGTAAGAGTAGAAATTGAATCGGGTTTTATAATTATAGAACCGTTCTGAAACAATGTTAATGTCTCAGAGAATGAACTTCCGGTAATTAGTATTTTTTCATAATTTCCATCCTTTACTAATTTTATAATGGTATCATAATTATATGGGGGTATCCATCCCTCAACAATTAAAATTTTGCTCTTAACAGAACCATTTACATTAAGCCATTTCCTAACAATATCAGATAAATCAAGTATAATTCCGGATATCAATAAAAAAAGCAGTAAACTAACTAATATGTTTACTGCCTTCTTCCTCGAAATTAGTTGTTTTTTCAACTATTTAATATCCTTTATTAATCAAAATCGATTTAATTGTTTTAAAGAACAGGCGCCAGTCAGAAGTCAACGACCAATCCTCGATATACTGGATATCTAATTTCATCCATTTATCGAAAACTACCTCATTACGGTTTGGTACAATCTGCCAGGTGCATGTAATTCCAGGTTTAACAGACAAACGGCGCAAATGCCAGTCTTCGTATTGGTTTACTTCATTGGGGAGTGGTGGACGAGGACCAATAAGCGACATTTCGCCTCTTAAAACATTGAAAAGCTGTGGAAGCTCATCCATACTGGTTTTCCTAAGAAAACGTCCAACTGAAGTAACTCTCGGATCGTTTTTAATTTTAAAAGTAGGTCCATCACTTTCATTATTATCCATAAGTTTAACTTTCAGTTCTTCAGCATTCTGCACCATTGTCCTGAATTTGTATATATAAAACTGACGCCCACGCAATCCAACCCTCTTTTGTTTAAAAATTACCGGACCATTAGAGTTAATCCTGATTGCTAAAGCAATAGCAAGGAAAAATGGTGATACACAAAACAATATTGTTGCGGCAATTATATAATCGCTTACGGATTTCCATGCCCATGTTAAAGAATAATTGGGTGTATTAATAAATGTAAAGAATGGGGTTTTTTCTAAATGAGTCAACTTAAAGTTAGGCCGTTTAATTGGTGCAACATTGCTTTGAACTTTTAAAGTAATTCCCAGTTCTTTGCATGTGGCAATTAATGAATCGACTTTTTCGAGATCAACGTCTTTTTTAATGTATAAGACTTCATCAATTATATCAACTTTTAAAACATTCTTGATATTTGAACGTTCTGGCAAAACCTTAATCATTGGAGCATATGTGTTTCTGATATGCTTTGAGTCACTAAATATCATAACAATACGATAACCCCATTCGTTATGGTCAAGGATTTTATCTATTATCTCTTCAGAGTTATCGTCGGCAACTACAACCAAATTATGTATATTATGCCCACTTGCACGATACAATTTAGCAAATTTGAAAAGAGTTATTCTGTATGCAAACATGACAAACAGGTTTACAACAGAAAAGTTTAATATTAAATAATGGCTAAACGTGTTAAACTGGAAAATGTATTTAAAAAGAAGTAATGCAAAAAAACCTAAAAGACTATAGTTTACCAAACTGAAGAAAATAGAAAGATAGGTTCTCGAACGCGGAATTTGAGCCAATGAGTTTGTTTTGGTTAGTATAGCCCATACCGGAATAATGAGCAACAGCATATAGATGTATTCGTTTGTAAAAACGAATTTGCTGTAAAATAAACTCGTCAGATAGCATGCTATTAAAAAAGATACTGTAGTTACAAGAACATCAAGTATCCTTTGGAAGATTTTAGCATTAACCTTAAAAAATGATTTGGCAGATTTCATTCTATCATCAAATTTATGATACAAATCTAACAGGAATAAAATAAGGTGATAAATTTATTTGATGAAGTAGTCGAAAGTATACATGAGTGTTTATTTCTTTGAAACAAGGCAATTTTAAAGCAATTAACAATGGTTTTTCTTTTATGTGACTATTGGTTTTCATTTGTGAGTTTGTAGTTTTGTGATTAGTAAATAAACAAATTTATAACTGCAA
>JAHEEB010000674.1 GCA_024640925.1 Bacteroidota bacterium
ATCGAAGATGTTTATGTCGACCGGAACGAAGACGGAATTATAAATAGCAGTGATTTGTATGTTTATAATAATCCTGCTCCGGTTGTCCTGATGGGTCTTGTATCCAGAATGAATTATAAAAACTGGGACTTCTCTATGTCAGGCCGCTTAAGCCTTGGTAATTACGTATACAACGAAGTTATTTCGGGAGCTAATTACAACCGCCTTTATTCTACATTTCATTATCTGCAAAACAGTACCAAAGCATTAGACGAAACGCAATTCCAAACCGGATTGCAGACTAGTTACTCCGATTATTTTGTCGAGAATGCTTCTTTTTTCCGGATGGATAATATGAGTCTGGGTTACAGGTTTTCGAACATTATGGATGGCAAACTTAAGCTTCATTTGAATGCTACTGTGCAAAATGCATTTGTAGTTACCAAATACTCCGGACTCGATCCGGAAATAAATGGCGGGATAGATAACAACGTATTTCCCCGGACAAGGGTATTCATATTAGGCATCAATTGTGAGTTTTAATTTTTAAGAGTGTGAAATTATGAAACCATATAAAATAATATTACTAAGTTTTGTATCTGCAGGAATAATACTGGCATCGTGCACAAAAGATCTGGATACAGAACCACTGAAAACGGAAAGCATTACCTCTGCAACAGTTTTTGACGATACAACTGCATATGTCGAATTCTTAGCCAAACTGTATGGCTCGCTTACTTTAACCGGTCAGATTGGCGGATATGGCGACAGGGATATTGATCAACCGAATGACGAAGGGGTTACATCATTTATGCGCTTGTATTGGAGTATGCAGGAAATCTCGACCGATGAAGCAATAAATGCCTGGTGCGATCCCAACCTTGTTGAAATTCACGGCCATATATGGTCCGATCAGAACTTATATATACAGAAATTATACCAGAGAATTTTCATTAATATCACTTATTGTAATGAATACATCAGGGTAGTTGGTAAAAAAGCCGGTGACCTTTCCGGAAACTTAAAAGCTGAGGTGAAACAGTATATCGCAGAGGCACGTTTTTTAAGGGCATTAAATTATTATTATGCTCTCGATTTATGGGGGAATGTGCCATTTGTAACAGAAGATAACGCCACAGGCGCTTTTCTGCCTGAGCAAATTAAAAGGGCTGACCTATTTTCCTATATCGAATCGGAGTTAAAGGATATTACCTCAGAACTTCTTCCTCCAAACCAGGATTCCCGGTATTATGCACGGGCAAACAAGGCAGCTGCATGGATCTTGCTTTCCAGATTATACCTGAACTCTGAAGTATACCTTGGTAAAGGGAATACAAAATATACCGAATGCATTGCCTTTTCCGATAGTGTTATCCATGCTGGTTATACCTTACATCCTGATTATCGCGAACTTTTCCTTGCCGATAACCATACCTGCCTCGATGAAATCATTTTTCCGATTGCTGAAGATGGCCTGAATACCCAGAATTATGGTGGTGTAATGTATATAATTCATGCCTCATGTAATGGCGATGCTGGTTTACTGGATTATTTCGGTATTAGTGGTGGTGCTTCTGGTGGTGGATGGAATGGCAACCGTTTTACTTCAGCATTTACAGCAAAATTTGATGATGTTACCGGTAATACTGATCAAAGGGCTTTATTCTATACTACTAATCAGTCCGATACGGTAAATGTTGTAACAGACTTTACACAGGGTTACCTTTCAACTAAGTTTAGAAATATCACATCTACTGGTGAAAAAGGACAACATGCCGATTTTGTTGATACTGATTTTCCCTTATTCCGCCTGGCAGATGTCTATCTGATGTATGCTGAAGCGGTTATAAGAGGTGGCAGTGGCGGAAACTTAAGTACAGCTCTTGGTTATATCAATGCCCTCAGGGAACGGGCTTATGGCGATGATTCTGGCAATATTAGCGCAACCGATCTGACTCTTAATTTTATCCTCGATGAAAGAGCTCGTGAACTCCATTGGGAAGCCCAAAGACGTACAGATCTCATACGATTTGGATTATTTACAGGCGATGGATATTTGTGGGATTGGAAAGGGAATGTTATGGAAGGTGTTTCAACGGATTCACATCTTAATCTTTTGCCTATCCCTTCATCCGATTTGGGTTTAAATACAAACCTTATCCAAAATACAGGTTACTAGTATTTTTTGAATCATTTAAATTTAAAAAAATAATGAAAAAAACATATATATATTGGAGCTTGTTCGCTTTAACCTTTTTCCTATCGTGTGAGAAGGAAGAAGACAAAGCAGTATTGAATGAGAATGCATCGGCTCCTTCTTTTACAAACCCTTCCGATGGGTATTCAAAGGTTATTTCACCCGCAGATACTACAGAAAGTTTAATTTTCAGATGGAATTGTGCAGATTATGGTATAGAAACTCCGGTGACTTATACTCTTTATCTCGATTCGGCAGACAACCAGTTTTCCGAAGCCATTGTTCTGGGAACAACAACTCAGGATTCACTATCATTGACTTTTGGAAGCATTAATCGCAAACTCCTGAATAATATGGGACTTCCAAAAAATGTGGAATCTGTCCTGGAGTTAAAAATTTTGGCTTCTGTTAATGACTTATTTCCGGTGTATTCCGGGTCAATATATCTGAGAATTACCCCTTGGGTTAAAAAAGATTCAGTTATTGTTATTGAAGAACCTGAATCAATGCATGTACTGGGAGATTTTGAAAATTGGACTGCATCTGATGCACCTTCAATTCGTGCTATTGACAACTCGGCATACGAAGGATATGTATATATGAATATTGCAGGAAAAATTAAATTTTCAATCGGAGATGAAAATCCTGTTGTTTATGGATATGGCGGATCTTCGGGTATTCTTTCTACAGATAAGAGTGATAGTATTTCAATTGACTCTTCGGGCTATTACAAAATAAATGTCAACACTTCAACTCTCACGTATGTGTTGTACCCGGTCGAATCCTGGGGAATAATCGGAACTGCTACGGAAGGAATTTGGGACAATTCAACACCAATGACCTATGATGTGGTTAATGATGTTTGGAAAGTAACTGCCGATTTGTTGGCAGGAGCCCTTAAATTCAGGGCAGATAATGCCTGGGGGCTGAACTATGGTCCCGAAGATCCAACCCGGCTGAAAGGGAAACTTATTTCCACGGATGCCTCTATTTCAATATCTGAGGTAGGAAATTATACAATAACTATCGATTTCAGTAGGTCAGCTGAACCATACGAATACATGTATTCCATAGTTAAAAATTAGTGTTAGGGTAAGAGGGAATGGATTTTCTATTCCCTCTGTTTTCAATTTCTATAACAACTTAAATAAACGAAAAATGAAAAGGAACAGAATCGATCTTATCACGTTTTTTTTGTTCATGTCAGTATTTTTTCCGGTTCTTGTCGGATGCAACGACGATGAACCGAAAACCCGGAAACCCGACGATACCTATGTTATTAACGAAACGCCTTTTGATAAAGTTCCTTTAACCAGCGATATTGTTATGTACGAGGTAAATTTTAAAGCGTTTAGCAGCACAGGTACTATTAATGGAGTAACTGTAATGATCGATTCAATTAAAAAC
>JAHEEB010000092.1:0-8451 GCA_024640925.1 Bacteroidota bacterium
TAGGAACTGCTATTACCCATTGGAAAGAATATGTTGATCAATTTAATCTGTATCATGAATTTAATGCTATAGCTAACTTTACAAAAGATTTAACCTTTGAAGAAGGTAACTGGAAAACTTTGCAGGTAATTCAGAAAAAGTATCTGAGTTCCGACAGCACAAAAACCACTTTCTCTGCAAATGCAGAATGGGGAAATAGCCCCAAAGGATTTGTTGTGCTTAAAAAAAACACAAATCCAAAAATCAACAAGTTCATCCATGCTAAAAGGTATTCGGATAAATCGTATTACTATACTCCTGTTTTTAAAATGAATATGGAAATGGATGGAGAATTTCAAATTCATGTAAATGAAGTAGCTGAAAATGCTAAACTAATTGTGTACATCGATAATCAGATGGTGTGGGAACATGAGTTTAATTCATCTGACCGATTGCTGAAAAAAACATATGTAAACGAAAAGTATAATATAAAAATGCTGGTATATGATAGGGAGTTTTGCATTCCGATAAATTCAGGAAATCATGAAATACGTATCGAAAATACGGGATCAGATTGGTTAAGTATTAAGAAATACTCTGTTGTAATATACAACGAAAGATACCTGGTTCAGGGAATAACAAACAATAAAATTATTATTGGCTGGATGAATAATCTCGAAAACAACTGGAAATATATAAATTCCTCAGGCAACCCCAGGACTTTAAAAAATATATCTTTTATGATTGCAGAAGTGCCCAACAGCACTTACAAAATTGATTGGTTTGATCCTGTGACAGGTGTCTTTACCAACACCGAAAAAATTGTTTGTAATAATGGATTCTTAACCCTAAAAACTCCAGAGCTTCAAAAAGATAAAGCTTTCATTATTCGACCTATCTTGTAAAATCATACCAATGTTCCTAAAAGCCATAAGTTGCACTTTATTGAATTTGACTTTATTAGTCTCCTGTTTTTCAATTGAATCCAGGAATAATCTTTATTTTTCTTCTGATACAATCCACTCAAAGAATGATTCGACTATAGAAAAATCGAAGTTGGAAGCTGAAAACCTCCTCTATTCTCACAACTACGATTCGTGCATTGCTTTATGTAAATCTTTGTTAACACAAACACCTGGCTATAAACCTTTTATTGATATTTTCCTTAATGCAGCCTCCTGGTCACAGAATTATAAGCTTACTTTAGAATCATCAGATTATGGACTCAGGTATTTTCCTGATAATAAAGACTATTTATATGCCAGAATGAAATCGCTATATTTTACAGGCGGATATTCAGAATGTGGACAAATATTAAATATTTTACTCAAAAGCGGATATTACAACAGCGATTTTGAATGGCTTGTTCCTGAAATAAGAAAACTTAATAGCAAGAATATTCAGGTTTCTAGTGCTATCTACAACTTCCGGCCATCATCAGATCTTTGGCAATTTAATTCTTTAGGATTTGGATTCCGTATCAAAAAAGTTTTTCTTGTTCCCAAACTCAATATATCACAAATGATTAGTGACGAACATCCTTTTGGTGATGAATTGTTTTATCAGTATGAAATTCAGGCATTTCCAAAATTCAATCATAGCGTTTATCCCTTTTTGAGTTATGGATATTCTGCTTCTTACATGCAACCTGAACATAAATTCATTTTGGAAGTTTATAAATCACTTAAGAAATCGAGAAATATTTCTGGCGGATTTTACTTTTTCAAATTCCATGATGAAAAAGAACTTTATACTATTACTTTTTCTACTGGAAAATACTTCGGTAAGTTCGAAATCTCATTAAAACCCTATTATACTTTTAATGGTGGCGATATTAGCCAGTCATACTTAATAAGCGCTAAAAAAGTACTCAGCAAGTACGATAATTTCTTTTCAATATCCATGCGATTGGGTAAAACCCCTTTTAATCCCTATTACTTGATTGAAGATAATAACAAGTTTATTAGCATGGAAGATTTTCGGATTTACAGCGAATTTCAGCATTCCTTTTCTAACAGATTAATCTTCAAACTAGCTTTGGGAGGTGGAAAGGACATTTATTCGAAAAAAATTGAACAAAACTATTTAGAATCAAACATTTCATTTTTAGTATATCTCTGAACCTAAACAAACAACTATGCTTATAACAGTCGACCCTCTGAAATATTATAAAACCAACCCATATATAAGGTTGATTTCTAAGGGTATAAAAATTGAAAAATTATTTATAAATCAAACCTTTCGAAACAAAATCAAAAACCTGTATCTAGTCATTATTTTTCTCTTATTGCTATCTTGTTCTAAAGGAAAAGAGAAACCAGAAATTGTTAAGGTAACTGTAAATTCAGAAATCATAAATTGTTTTGAAATGTTTGAAGTAGATGTTGTTTGTAATGCAGTTTATTCAAATCCTTACGACTATGACCAGGTTACTGTTCGAGGTGTTTTCTATTCTCCTTCTGGAAAAACAGACACAGTGGATGGATTTTATTGCAAAAATTTCACATATACCCCTCCTGATAAATGGCCTGTAAGCGATGGTTCTCATAATTGGAAGGTTAGATATACTCCCACAGAGGCTGGAAAATGGAAATTTCAGATTTTATGCCAGGATAAGAACGGAAAAGTATCGACTATAAAGCTAAAATATAAATGTTTACAAAATAACGATCAAGGATATTTGAGAAAAGGGAAGGACAACTATCTGCAATTTGACAATAAAACATCCTTTTTCCCCATTGGTCTCAATATTGCCTGGTGGAACGAAAACTTGATAACCGATTATAAAAGATGGATTGATTCCTGTTCACAAAACGGTATAAATTTTTTAAGGGTATGGGTTACTTCTTGGGGATTTGCTTTTGAATGGAACGATACTCCTTTAAAGAATTATGAAATAAGACAAGACAAAGCGTACTTCCTCGATTGGCTTCTAGAACAAGCTAGTTCAAAGGATATATATATACAACTCTGTTTGAATAATCACGGACAGCTCTCTACTATTCATGATCCGGAATGGAACAATAACCCTTATAACATAGCAAATGGTGGCTACTGTGAGAAACCCTCTGACTTCTTCACCAAAAACGAGGCAAAAAAAACGTTTAAGAACAAGCTGAGATATACCATTGCTCGCTATGGATACTCTACTCATATTGCCTCATGGGAAATTTTTAATGAGATTAATAATGTTGATGATTACGAAAAAAATGTTCCCGAAATAAACAGATGGATTAATGAAATATCTTCATACATTAAACAAAAGGATGTGAACAAACACCTTGTTTCCATCAGCTATAATTCCGAAATATTCCAGCCCGAAGTATGGAATATGCCGACTATTGATTACACCCAGCTTCATTATTATATGAATAACGATGAGCTGGAAGACATTGTTTACAATGGCATACAGAATTATCTAGCAGAATACAAAAAACCTGTATTGGATGCTGAATTTGGTCTCTGTTCAGAAGAAATAGATTTATTGTCGATCGATTCAGCTGGATACCATATTCATAATGTACTTTGGGGGACATCATTCTCAGGAGCAATGGGGTGTGGTATTTCGTGGTGGTGGTATAATTATATAGAACCTGCAGGATTATTTCATATTTATAAACCACTTTCTGAATTTTTTAGAGATGTTGATTTTAGTAAAAACTCATATAAACCTTGTAGACCGGTATGTTTTACCACCGAAAAAACCGATTTTATAATAGGTCCGGCTTTTTCAACGTTTGGCAAATCTCCAGAAACCAACTTTACGATTAACCCCAATGGAAGTATTACACCTCCAGCAAGTAAAATGGCACGGTATATTTTCGGTAATATATGGAATGCTGAATTTAAAAAAGCTCTTTGTTTCAATATAAAAAATAATCAGAAAACTCTTTTTAGTATTCATACATCTTTCTTTGTAAGCCAAAACCCGATACTCTCAGTGACACTGAATGGGAAAAACGTTCTAACCAAAGCCTGCAAGGCAAATAAAATATATAACATTGATGTACCTGTCGGAAACAATCAAATTTTTATAGATAATTTAGGGAAAGACTGGATTGAAATCAAACAATTTTCTGTGCAGGGATATTCTTCAGCTATAAAAAGCTATGCCCTTAAATCGGATAGCTCGGTTATTGGATGGGTACTCAATAAAAATTTCAATTATGGTAATATTTATAAAAAAGGTATTCCTAAACCTATAAAAAAGGCCATGTTAACCTTCGATGAAATGAGTGATGGAATTTATAAAGTAGAATGGTTTAATTGCGAAAACGGAAAGTTCATAAATGAAACCAATTCGCGGGCAACAAACAACCATTTGACAATAAACTGCCCTGATTTATTGTGGGATTATGCATATAAAATAACATTTCATAGTAAATAATAAATAAGAATGAATTAGAGCAATTATAAAATGAAAAGGTCACCCGATAATATAATGGATGACCTCCTTTTTAGGTATTATGATTTGATATTAAAACTTAAATCCGATAGTTGTCATTAACCTGCTTGTTTTGGTATCGATATTTGCAGCAGGCGCATAGTCGGTCCCACCTACAGTAACCTGGTAAAGGAACAATCTCTCATCTGAACTTGTATATTGATAAGCTACATCAAAGAAAAAGCTTTCGTTACGAACACCAAAACCACATGAATAACTGAGTTTATAAGAATCAGCGTTTTCTTCACTGGATACATAAGGACTTCCATAATAACCCAAACCACCACGGAAATATAAATTGCCTGTTCTCAATTCAGTACCTAGTTTTAAATTCACTGTGTTTTGGTAAATATCCTTTATCGTTTCATTCACATCTGAAAAATCATTATCATCGTCGTGCAAGCGCATTCCTGAATAGTTAACAAACTCCATATCACCATCTACCACCATAAATTTTCCAAGTACTAATCCGGCACTTAAAATAGCTTTTGATGGGGTTGTTATATAATAATCGTTTTCGAAATAATCTAATGGTTCGCCAAAAGCATCTACAGGAAAATAGCTCCTTGTGGGCGTCTTAATATTTGAATTATATTCTTCGTGTATCAGGTAACTGGTAGGCAAATGAAATGCAACACCAACTCTTAATAACTGAATAGGTCTTACTATAATACCGATCTTGCCCGTGTATCCTGTACCGGTAACATCCAGAGATTCATAATAATCAAACAATTGGTAACTTTTATCTACTGCATCATATTCGCGGGTATGTTTTTCCGAATAATATCTCAAGGGAAGTATGCCGAGACTACCTCCTATATATACAATATCATTAAAATTAAATCCCAGGGAAATATCCCATTCGTTAATTCTACCACTTTCCTTCGTAGTAACATTTTGAGTTCCTGGAATGAAATATCCCTCACCATCTATGAAAGTGGTTGAATCGATCACATAATCTCCATTGTCCATTGGATTAATTAAATATGCCTGATAGAACAAATCCGTACTGAATGGATCGAGGTATTGGGCATCCGAGGCCAGTCCTGCCATATAATCGGCATAACTTGTATAATCATTGGTACCTTCAATTGTTGAATTTTTATGAAAATTGGCAATGCGGTTATAACCAATTCCAAAATTTACACTTTTCAGTGAACTTTTATCTTTTTTAAAAGTTGCTACATACCCAAAGTTACTGATGTTAAAATTAGACTTCGATTCTGATACCTCGTTGTTAAAGTATCGTGTTGTAGTATAATCAGTATAAAACTCTGGTGTAAATGTTAATTCATGACTTCGGTATAAACCAAGGCCTGCCGGATTTTGGCTCAGACATGAAAAATCGCCGCCTAAAGCACCAAAAGCACCACCCATACCAACTGAACGGGCAGTACCACCAATAGTTGGCTGAGAATATCTAAGTGCATCAACCTGATTTTGGGCAAACATGTTGGATGCAGCAATTATTAACCCTATACTTAAAATTAACTGTTTCATTTTTTTACTATTTCAATAGTTTGAAGGTTTTTCCGGGAATAATCCCATATGCTTTTACATATGGGATTTTATACTAATCTTTAATTTCACTTTTATCTTCTGGTACCACCACCGCTGCTGGATCTGGAGCCGCCTGAGCTGCTTGAAGAAGATCTGGACGGGGAATATGAAGATCCAGAAGAACTAGAAGATGATCTGGAAGGGCTATATGAAGAACCAGAAGAACCAGAAGACCTTGAAGGGCTGCTGTATGATGGACTAGAGGAACTTGATGATCTGGAAGGTGCACTATAAGACCTCGAAGGTGCACTATACGATCCTGATGATCCTGACGACCTAGATGGACTAGAAGTTCCTGATGGTCTGCTTGGAGCCGAATAAGATCTTTGAGACTGTGAGCTCGATGGTGATGTATATGACCTCTGAGTTGGACGTGAATAAGATGAACTTGTTCCTGAATTCTGATTTGTCCCTGAAGTACCTTGGGTAGCCCTGCTCTCAGTGGGTCTGGAATATGAAGAAGTTCTACTACTGCTTACCCCATTATTATATGAAGTTCCCCGGGTAGGTCTTGTATAATTGCCAGTTGCAGACGTTCTGTTTGCGCTGCTCGTACCTGTGGAAGGTCTCGAATAAGTAGTTCTACCCTGATTATTAACACTGGTAGCTGAAGTCCTGCTGGTATTTACACTTCTTGCACCCGATACGGAAGAACGCGATGTTGTAGCAGTCCTGTTTACCGTTGAGGCTGTTCTGGTAGACTGACTATTTCTAGCTACAGAGGAACCTCCACCGTATGAACGTGTTGCAGACTGATTTCTTACAGAAGTATTTGAATTGCTTGAAGCAGAATAGCGTCTGCCTGTAGCAACATTAGATTTTCTATAATAATCATCATTTGCATAATAATGATTATGACCGTAATAGTAATTACCATAATAACCATGATTATATCCTGACCAGTATGAATAATGGTATGGGGAATAATACCAGGGATCATACCAATAACTACTGTATCCATAGTAATTGTGATAATAACTCGGATAACCATATGACAACCCCAAACCCCAACCCGGATAGCCAACATTCCAGCTGAGACCCCATGATGGATATGGATCTATATAACCGTAATCGCTATAACCACAATTGTAACAATCGTTGTTAAACCTGCGGATACGAGTTTCATAATCGTCATAGTTTTCATTATCCATATAATCGACATTTGTGTCGGTTGGGTATTCATAGACCTGCTCTTCTTGTGGCTGTGAAGCTTCATTTTGCTGTAATTGTCTTTCCAATTCTGCAATCTGAGCATCTTTTGCTTTCAATTCAGCCTCTGCTTTTGCAAGTCGCTCTTCCCTGGGATTATAATAAAGGTCGTCATTATTGTTTGTTGCCTTATAGGTTCCCGAACATGCGGAAAATACTATAACCACAAACATCAGATATAACATTTTTAGTTTCATGACCTTTCCTCCTACATTAATTCGTGGTGAATATATAAATAATATTTGTTTACTTTGTATCAAAATTTTTCTTAAAAATATTTCAAATACCGTACCAAAGTATTAAAAATGGCAAAAGAATTAACAAGCAGAGAAGAAAATTATTCGCAGTGGTATAATGATTTGGTAACGAAGGCTGATTTGGCTGAAAACTCAGCTGTACGCGGATGTATGGTAATTAAACCTTATGGATATGCTATCTGGGAGAAAATGCAGGCCGCTTTAGATAAGATGTTTAAGGAAACTGGGCATGTTAATGCTTATTTTCCACTTTTTATTCCCAAATCGTTTTTTAGTAAAGAGGCTTCGCATGTTGAAGGGTTTGCAAAGGAATGTGCCGTAGTTACCCACTATCGGCTCAGAACTGCAGATAACGGAAAAGGGGTAGTTGTAGACGAAAACGCCAAATTAGAGGAAGAATTAATTGTTCGGCCAACTTCTGAAACAATTATTTGGAATACATATAAAAACTGGATACAATCGTACCGCGATTTGCCCTTATTGATTAATCAGTGGGCCAATGTGGTTAGATGGGAAATGAGAACCCGCTTATTCCTGAGGACTGCAGAATTCTTATGGCAGGAAGGTCATACTGCACACGCTACAGAAAAGGAGGCTGTTGAAGAAACCCGCAAAATGCTTGATGTTTACGCAACTTTTGCTGAAGAGTTCATGGCGGTTCCGGTAATAAAGGGCATAAAAACAGCAAGTGAGCGATTTGCCGGTGCTTTGGACACTTATTGCATCGAAGGTCTCATGCAGGATGGCAAAGCATTACAATGTGGCACCTCACATTTTCTCGGTCAGAACTTTGCCAAAGCGTTTGATGTGAAATTTCTGAACAAAGAAGGAAAACTTGAATATGTATGGGCTACATCATGGGGTGTATCTACCCGTCTGATGGGGGCATTGATTATGGCTCATTCTGATGATAATGGGTTAGTATTACCTCCAAAACTCGCCCCTTATCATGTTGTTATCGTTCCTATTTATAAGAATGAGGGGCAATTACAACAAATATCC
>JAHEEB010000092.1:8461-9591 GCA_024640925.1 Bacteroidota bacterium
AAGGTTGAAGAAATTAAGAAAAAACTGGAGGCTAAAGGATTATCTGTGAAATATGATAACCGCGACACGCACAAACCTGGTTGGAAATTCGCCGAATATGAATTAAAAGGCTTTCCGGTGCGTCTTGCCATAGGCCCACGTGATCTTGAAAATAATATGATTGAAGTTGCCCGAAGAGATACGTTGACTAAGGAAACTTTATCCGTTGAAGGAATTGAGGACTATATACCTAAACTTCTCGATGAAATTCAGAAAAACATCTATGATAAAGCTTTAAAAATGCGCACCGAGAAAACATTTAAAGCCGATACCTGGGAAGAGTTTGTTGATGTTATTGAAAACAAGGGGGGATTTGTTTCTGCACACTGGGATGGTACTCCTGAAACTGAGGCCCTGATTAAGGACAAAACAAAAGCAACTATTCGGTGCATTCCTCTTAATAATGTACCAGAGAAAGGCAAATGTATTTTAACCGGCAACCCTTCTGAACAGAGGGTTTTATTTGCCAGGGCTTATTAAAATATCTGAGAATCAGAAATAACATAACGCCGGAAACTGAAAAATCCGGCGTTTTTTTTATTTTTGTTTTCAGAATAAATCATAAATACGATGAAAAACTTTGTATATGCTATTTTCCTGGTTATTGCCATATCGTGCAATACCAAACAAAACCCAAAACAAACTGAAATGCAAAATAAAGTGGATCAATTTGCGGAATTTGCGCTGACAACAGATATAAAAGACCTTGATTCTAACCAGCGTGAAATGCTGAAGATTTTTTTTGAAGTTTCAGATATTATGAACGAACTATTCTGGGAACAAGCATATGGCAACAGGGAAAAAGCCCTTATGTTAAGCAATGATCCGGCAACAAAGAAATTCATTGAAATAAATTATGGTCCATGGGAACGATTAAATAACGATTCTTCTTTTATTTCAGGAATAGGTGAGAAACCTAAAGGAGCTTGTTTTTATCCCACTGATATGAGAAAGGGCGAATTTGACTCACTGGTTGATAATGATAAAGCCTCTCTTTATACATTAATTCAACGTGGTGATGATGGAAAACTAATTTCTGTGCCTTATCATGTTGCTTACAAAGAAAAATTAGAAAAGGCCTCCGGTTTATT
>JAHEEB010000675.1 GCA_024640925.1 Bacteroidota bacterium
TTGCTCTGGCGGATATGAATGGTTTTACGTTCGAAATCGATGTCAGAAATTTTAAGATTGATCACCTCCTGTCCCCGAAGGCCTGCAGAATAAATAAGAGTCAGTACGATACGGTGTTTGAACAATGCAGGAGCTTTAAAAAGTTCGCGCAGTTCGCTACGGTTGAGTATAATGGGCAACTTCGTATCCTTTTTTAACGAGGGAAGTTCGATTGTTCTTTTATTGTTGCCTATGAGCCTGAAATAGTAACGAAGCCCGTATACAGCATGTTTAAAATTGCTACGCGATGGCGATTTGGGGTTCAAAGCCAGGGCAACACACAAGGGGTTAAATACAAAGCTTCAACTCATCTGTATATTTCAACAACTCATCGACTTAAAATTTGATAAAGTTTTGATTTGAGAAATCTTTGAAGAAAATTTTAAATCATTAAACTTTATAAGTCATGAGAAACACATTATTATTAATCACAATTTCAATCCTAACATTATCGGGATGTAACGCTCAACAACAAATAGAATTTACCGATGAAAATTCTGTTTTAGATTTCTACTGTCAGTACAGTTCTTATACCAACCCGGGGAAATATGAGTATTTGTATGAAAACCTTCCCGATTCATTACCTGCATTGTGCCAATTAATTCAAAAACAGTTTATGCATATTGTTGCAGAATATCCATCATATAAAGATGTTATGCCAAGTGAAAGCCAATATGACATAACCAAATATACAACCATAGAGTCGATTTTAGAGGCACTTTATCACAAAGACTCAAATGGTTTAATAATTAACCGAAAACCTGAGGACAGGTTGGTTTTCAGTTGCCAAAATTACGCACTGATGCTTGCATCAATGCTAAAATTTAAGGGCATTCCTGCAAGGGTTAGATATGGTCATGCTACTTATTTAATTCCTGACTTTCATGCAAGCCATGTAATTTGTGAGGTATGGAACAAGACTGAAAAACGTTGGATGTTAGTAGACCCAAATGTAAATATGATTGATTTTAGCAGAGATAAATTTGACTTTAGTAACGAAGCATGGTTGCAAATGCAAAATGGAGCAATTGACCCAAATTCGTTTGGCTTTCCCGGAAAATATTCTGGAGAGGGTTCCATTACCGGGAAAATTAGCGCAGATATGGCTTCACTTTTAGGAACAGAATTTCCGCTTACCATGTACTCGCCCATTATGGAATATTATTTTAAAGATGAAAAGCAATTACCCCAAGAACAAATCAAAATATTAGATAGTATAAGTGAACTAATGCAATCGCTTAATGCTGAGAACCTTTCGAAATTACAACGTATATACAAAAACACTCCTGAAATTCAGGTTACAAAAAGTAGGGATGTAAAATATTTGACGGATGAAGACACAAAGCCAAAAGAAAGCTTCTCTGATGAAAAGCCTGTGATTGAGTTTGTAGATATACCTGCAGGAACTTTTGTGATGGGCAGCCCAGCGAATGAACATGGTAGAAAGGATGATGAAGTTCAACATGAAGTAATGCTTAGTGCTTTTAGAATGAGCAAGTATACCATAACAGTTGAGCAGTATAATGCTTTTTGCAAAGCAACAGGCCGACGCAAGCCTTTTTACGGACCATACGGCAATGCTAATAATCCTGTCACGCAAGTAAACTGGATTGATGCCAAGGCATTTGCCGAATGGATGGGATGCAGGTTACCAACCGAGGCCGAATGGGAATATGCTGCCAGAGCAAATACCACCACTCCATTTTATACAGGCAAATGTTTAACAACTGACCAAGCCAATTTTAATGGTGAAGAGCCATATGCAGATTGTGAAAACGGAATAAATAGGAAAAAGCCAATACCTGTAGGTAGTTTTTTGCCTAATGCTTATGGGTTATACGATATGCACGGTAACATGGTAGAATGGTGCAGCGATTGGTATGGTGAATACGATATTGATGATAAAATTAACCCCAAAGGACCAAAAACTGGCAATATTAAAGTTTTTCGTGGTGGTGGTTATTGGCTTCCGGCAGCAAATAGCAGGTCGGCCTGCCGTGGCGGCGACCCACAAGGAAACATGGGGGCAGGGCTAAGTTTTCGAATAATTAAAGATAACTAGCCAATTTGTAAAAGCCTGGATGATAATAAATGTAAAAGTTTCTTCAGTTTTAAAAAATCATTTATCTTGGAAACCATGAAATCAATAAAAAACAAAAAATTATATTACTATTATATTGGGTGGACTATATTTATACTTGCAACTGGTTCAGTAGTAAGTTACCTATTTCAAGGTTCACGTCTTTTTTCATCATTCTCTTATTATCTTAAGTTTGCCTCGTTTGGATGGGCATACGGATTTGCTTTCTGGTTTGGTAATGGTATTATTGGCAGATATGCTGAAAAAAAACTTGACAGGTCAAAAAATCCTAAAAAGACAACTATTATTGGCATATCCTTATTGTTAATTTATGGAATAATAATTAGTGTTTCTTTACCATATATTTTCGACCGCTTTATTTGGGATATGGCTAAAGAAGATATTTTTCTGGATGTATTAATAAAGTCATTAATGGTAATGTTTTTAGATTCGGTACTTATCGCCATTTATTATTCTACCCAACTCTCAAATCATTGGATGAAATCTATTAGAAAAAATGATGAACTAAAAAGAGAAAACCTGCAAGCTAAATACGAAGTTTTAAAGAATAAGGTAAATCCCCATTTCTTGTTTAATAGTTTGAATACGCTTAGCAGCGTTATAGAGCGAAAACCAGAACTGGGGAGTGATTTTGTAAAGAAACTTAGTGATATTTACAGGTATGTGCTGGAACAAAGTGATAAAGAGTTAGTTCCGTTAGATGTTGAAATGAAATTTGTGGAGGATTATATATTTCTTTCGAAAATACGATTTGGCAATGCCCTTACATTTCGTTCAAACATGCCAGCAAATACAAATATCCAAGTTGTTCCATTGGGTTTGCAGACTTTGATTGAAAATGCCATAAAGCACAACATTATTTCAGATGATATGCCGTTACAAATTGAGGTTGGTATATTGGATGATTTCATCGTTGTAAAGAATAACATTCAAAAGAAAAACATCATTATGCCTGACAGGAAACCACATGGATTAGAAAATCTAAAAAACAGGTATACATACCATACCGATTTGTTAATTGAAATTAGAGAGTCAGATGAATTTTTCACCGTCAGTTTGCCTATAATAAAAACAAAAAGTCATGAATTGCTTGATTATTGAAGATGAAAAGGAAGCTGCAATTAAGCTTTCCGGAATGATTGAAAAATATGACAGGAATATTGTAATTCTTGATACAATTCAGTCTGTTAAGAATGCTGTAATTTGGCTGAACAATAATGAAACACCCGATATAATTTTTATGGATATTCAACTGGCTGATGGCTTAAGTTTTGAGATATTTGAACAAACAATCGTTAAGGCACCGGTAATATTCACTACTGCCTATGATGAATATGCCCTAAAAGCATTTAAAGTAAATAGCATAGATTATTTGTTAAAACCAATTGGTCAAAGTGAGCTAAATCAGGCGGTTGATAAATACAAAGAAAACAATATA
>JAHEEB010000093.1 GCA_024640925.1 Bacteroidota bacterium
ATACCGCAGTACAATTGTTTTGGAGGCAAAACAGAGACAAAATAATTTTCTTTTCACCTTACAAGAAAGATTAGATGTGAGGTTAAATAATGAAAAGCCAAGGAAAACAATGGATTCGCTTATGATGGAATTAGGAAACTCGATCTATCCAATGCAACTCCATGTGAGCAACGAAGGTAAATTACTCTCCGTTGTTAACTTTGATGAAATCAAAGAAAGATGGTATGAGAACAGCCGTGAATTATTAGAGGAAAACTATACTCCGGAATTTAGAAAATACATCGAAATGTCGAAAAGAAATTTTTCGGATGAAGAAAAATTCCGGGAAGTTTTATTCCGGGATACGTTTATTCAAATTTTCTTCAAAGAATATGGTGAAAAAATACTGGAACTAAACTGCGAGAACTTCCCAAAACAAAGCAAAAAAACTACTTTCTATGCGAAAAGAATTTCTCCTGACAATAAGGATTATAAATTGTTTCCGGCTTTCAAAGAAAACAATGTTGAAGATGTAGGTGGCGATTTAGTATACCAGGTAATGCCTACAGGAGAATTATCGAAAGTTGAAGCCTTTTTTTATCTGATATCAGCAGAGTCGGGACTTTATGAGAAGAGGGTTAGATTAGAACCTGATATGAAAAAACACAAAGCCAGAACCGGCTTCTTTTTATAAAATGATTTATTATGGGTAAAAAGTTTGTAGTTGAAGGAGCTTTATGCATGTGTAAGTTTGGAACAACGCCAGGCAAACTTAAAATTATCGACCAGCAATTTGCACACATAAACGGTAAAAAACTGATTGGAACTACCATGAATTTGGGAAATGTTTTTGAACCACCAGGCTTTACCTCCTGTAAAATAAACCCAATGTTCCCAAAACCTTGTACTCCCGCAGTAGTCATGTGGGACGGAGCATTTGACAAGGTAAAAATAAACCGGATTGCATCGTTTTTAACTGATAAAAGCAAGGGCACTTGTGCATCGGGTTGTCCTGGTTGTATCGAATTTACCATGTCGGGGCAAATTGCTCTTCCATCAGCTCCACAGATGAAAGAAGCCACCAATGTATTTCAGGGAGATTTGGATCCGACAGGTGAATCACTTGCACTGACCGAACACCAAATCGATAGTTTTTTAAATATTAAATTCAGCTGATTATGCCGCCATTAGTATTAACAGCAGTAAAAATAGTTAGCGGATCAACAACTATAAATGCAGAAACTCCCACTGAGTTACAATTTGAATTCGATCGTCAATTAAAGGTGAAGGAAAGTGTACAAATCCGATGCCATATACATGAGCCTGTTTTTATGGTAGACTATTATTTACCCGATCTTACCTTTAATGGTCCAACCGATGGTCTTCTTTTAATTGGACAAACAAGCCCTGATACAATTCCTAAAAAAGTTTTCACAGCTTCGCTTACTTTTCCAGAGGAATTGGCGGGGGCAACTATATACATGAATTTTTATTTGAAATCAGGAGTTGATGATCCTTCTGATATTTCAACTCAAATAGTATTTGGTTCTACACAGCCCTCAGCTACAGGTACTCCAGACCCTATTTCCAAAACCATAACTATAGAAAGAAAATCTGGTGTCCCGGAAATAATAAATGTTCATTGGGGTGAAAATGAAAATATAGAATATGGAGTAATTTCAACCCCACGAACAGCAACTATCTGTAAAAATGAATTAGGATATCTCCATATTCATACGCGGGGACTATATGGTAAAACCATCAAAGTGATGATACCCCCTTATATGGAACAAGATTGCAAGGTGAAAAATAATATTTATGTAAAAGTTTTAGTTATTTCGAGTTATATTCCTCATCTAAATACACAGCTATCAGGTTGTGCAAAGTTAGCAGGTGCTATTTCATACTTGCCTGCATATACAGCTACACTGACTTTGGACAAAATAAACGACACGCCAATAACTCCTGCCACAACAGCAGTAATAGCAAGTGCAGGAAGGGATATTACACCTCCTTTGGCTGGTAGTACCCAATGCAGGGTTGAGTTCAGACCTGATACAACCTACAATGGTAATTTTGGTTTTTCCTGGTTTAGAAAAGGTGATTTAGCGGCTTATGGTTCTAATCTTATGTACCATTCGAGAACTCTTCAGGATGTAAATGTAAATCTACCATGTAACGATCAGTCTTTCGATAAAATTCTGGGCCATCATTACAATATTGAAGCAAATACTCCCCCACCTGCAATAAGATATGTAATTCAGAATGTGAATGACTCAAGTTATTATTTTGATGTGGATACACAGATGGTAGAAAACCACAAGCTGGACTACCGTAAGTTACTGCTTTGGGATTTTAGTGGCACAGAATACCTTGTTCCTGTAATGACGCTGCGCAATGGAGAAGAGGCCGAATTGCGCCTCTTTATAGAGGCTGGAGAAGAGGTTATGAAACTTGAATTTGAGTTCGACAACCCCCTTGCAATTAGTCAGGGATACTTAACTATAACCCCTTCAGTAATTGAAAACATTCCGGTTTCGCCTTATGGTCAATCGCCCCATACCATAAAAGTGAAATGTTTGAAAGAATTTTCAAAAGAATTAATGCTTCGGGTAAAAGCTTATCCAAAAATGGAAAGAGGTATTTTTAATCCTTTGCCAGATATGTGTGGTGCAGTTCGGTTATTACCTAATGATATTTCCCACCAGCGGCATATTAAAGTGGTATTTTTTAATGTGAAAACTTTATTGAATTCAACACTAATAGATGGAATTCCTAGTGATAGTGTATCTGAAATAGATACCTTAAAAAAAATTTTAGGACAGGCATATTTAGTCCCGGATATAACAGTAGAAGATCTTAATTTATCTAAAGAAGCAGATACTATATATACAGGCACTTTTAAATTTAATCCTGTTCCTAACAGTATGATAGGTATTAGCCGCTCTGGAAACTCCTTGGCTTATAGTCCTGATAAAGCTAGAATAAATGATCTGGAAAATTTTCTTGACAAAAAAATTTCTCAGTTATTCAATACTACTTACAACGATTATTACAAAATCTTCTTCTTTGGTGATTACTGCAAAGATAATACAGGAGATGGATTGAATGGTTTTTCATCAGGCTCCCGAGAAAAATTCACAGTCATTTTTGCCGGAGCAGAACTTGCAACCCCAACTCATGAATTAGGCCATTCCCTTGGCTTACCTCATACATTTTATGGGGGTACCACCAAATCAAAATATGTATACCAGGATGGAACTACAGATAACATTATGGATTATTCACATTGGTTAGGTGTTGATAGGATAAGTTTCTTCCATTGGCAATGGCGTGCCATTAATAATAATTTACCTTAATTCTTACAATAATAAATTATGAGAAGTATTTTTATAAACCTGTTATTAATCTGTAACTTAGTAATTGCAACTGCACAAATAAAAACAGACACCATTATGATTGAAGAATATAACTATGATACACCCAAAGATACTTTTATACAAAAAGATGATTGGGTAATTGAAACTTGGACTACACCAATGGCTCAAAAAGAATACGCCCCAGCCAAGGATTTTTATATGATTCAGAAAATCTTTCATGAAAACGGTATGATTGAATCCCGAGGCAAACTATTGGGTAATGTTCCTTTTGGCATCTGGGAATATTTCGACGAAAACGGACAATTAATTAAAACTATTGACGAGGATGCTAAATTTGGAAAAATTAAACCTTCTGATTTGGTGGATATAATAGAAAAAGTGGGTTGGATAAACAGGGGAACTGGAGAAACTTGCATTGTAAAAGGTCCTTTGAAAACAGATGGTTCTTTTTATGCTACAATAATACGAAAATTGGATATTTATTATAATCCTGCACAATATTCCGAAAATGGAAAAGAAATAGAGCCATCAATATGGTCATTTAGTTATCGTTATCACTCAACAAGTATATCTTATTCTGTTAATGGAAACACTGGGGAATACCAGCGGTACGAGAAGAAACTTAAAATGTATGAATAAACCAACCACGAAAAGAATTTTAATCATCCTGTTTTTGTTACATAATCTGTCATATGCTAATGCCCAACTAAAAACAGATACCAACATGATTGAAAAATATAACTATGAAGCAACAAAAGGAGGTACGAAAGATACTTCTTTTCTAAAAGATGGTTGGGTAATTGATATTCGATCACAGTCAATGGTTCAAATGGAATATGCCCCTGCAAAAGATTTTTATATGATTGTAAAAACGTATCATAAAAACGGGATGATAAAAACCCGTGGAAAATTATTAGGTAACGTACCTTTCGGTATTTGTGAATATTTTGACGAAAACGGACAATTAATTGAACGAACAGACGAGGATGCCAAATTCGGAAAAATTAAACCTGATGATTTGGTAGATATCATAGAAAAAGTAGGGTGGATAAACAGGGAGACGGGAGAGAATTGTATTGTTGAAAGCCCTTTAAAAACAGATGGTACTTTTTATGCTGAAATAATACGAAAGTTGGATATTTATTTTTCTCCAGCTGAATATTCGGAAAATGGAGAAGAAATAAAACCTCCAATGTGGTCCTTCGGTTATCTTTATTTCTCAACTATGATAACTTACATAGTAAATGGAAATACCGGTGAATATGAACGGCAGGAAATGCAGTATATTATTGAAATGTAGAGTTCAAACAAATAAAGTTTTATTGGTACTGTTCACAACCTTTAATATTGTTTGTGTTAATGCCCAACTAAAAACAGATACCAACATGATTGAAAAATTCAACTATGAAGCAACAAAAGGAGGCACGAAAGACACTTCATTTCTAAAAGATGATTGGTTAATTGATATTCGTGCGACATCAATAATTCGAAAACAGCGAAGAAATAAAAACAAATACAAAATTTCTACCTCTTGATCTATTGATTATCGAAGATAAGAGTCATACCCAATCATATTATTTTTGTGGAGTAAACTCAACAATATTTTTAAAATCTTTCCAGTGCACCGCATTTTCATAGTTTTTTCTAGTCCCATTGGGAACGTATAGTGTGCAATTGCTTTTATGGTCGTTACTAAATATATCTGATGTAATGAGTATTGGTTTTTGCCAATTTACATATAGAGCAAGTAAGTTCGGGCAATCGAAAAAGGCTTTATATCCAATTGAATTGACAGAGTTTGGTATAGAAAGTTGTGTTAATCCGGTGCATCCCTCAAATGCATACTGATCTATAAATTGAACTGAATTAGGTATTATTACCTGTTTTAATTGGGTACACCCTTTAAAAACATACGACCCGATTGACACAACAGAGTTTGGTATTGTAATTTCCAACAGTCCCGTGCAATTTTGAAAGGCAATGGATCCAATAGACTTAACTGATTTAGGTATTATAACTTGTGTTATCCCTGTGCAGTTTGCAAATGCACAAAATTCAATTGAAGATACCGAATTAGGGATAGAAACAACACCTTTTTTTGATGATGGGCATTGCAATAACACTGTTTTGTTTTTATTATATAGAATTCCATCTAAGGATGAATAATTAGGATTTTCTTTATCAACAATAATTGATCCAGAACAGTTGCTAAATGCAAAGGATCCAATTGAAGTAACCCAATCGGGTATTGTAACTTGTATTAATCCGGTACAATCTTTAAATGCACAACCTTTAATTGATTCAATTGGCTCATTTAATTCAATTGCAACCGGATTTATTGATTTTGTTGATTGGTTTTGTCCGTTTGGATTTGGGAGAACGATTTTTGTTAAGCCCGAACATCCTTCAAACGCTCCATATCCAATCGAAGTAACCGAATTCGGTAGAATCAATTGTTTTAACCCGGTGCAGTTTTTAAATGACGCGGTGGAAATGGAATTAATCGAATTGGGAAAATTAACTTGAGTTATATTAACACAGCTTGCAAACGCATACTCAGCAATCGAATTTACTGAATTGGGTATAGTAACAATGCCTTCTTTTGATATAGGGCATTGTATTAGTGTTGTTTTTTCTCTATCATATAATATACCGTCCGTTGAGGAATATTCGGTATTGCCTTTGGATACAATTATTGATCCCGAACAATTGCGAAATGCATCTTCTTTTATTAATGTAACCGACTTGGGTATTGTTATCTGCGTTAACTTAGTGCAGTTTATAAAAGCTCCATAATAAATTGCTAATAATGAATTGGGTATTATCACTTGTGTTAAGCCAGAACAATTGGAAAATGCACCGTTGAAAATTGAAATCACCGAATTTGGAATAGTAATAGTACCGGTTTTAGATGAAGGGCATTGTATGAGTACTGATTTATCTTTGTTATAAAGTATTCCATCTACTGATGAATATTTCATATTGGCTTCATCTACTATTATTTGTCCTGTGCAATTCATAAATGCATTGTCTCCAATTGAAATAACTGAATTTGGAATTGTTATTTGTGTCAATCCGGTACAATTAAGAAAAGCAAAATGTTCTATTGTAGTAACTGAATTCGGAATAAGAACTTCCATTAAAGATGTGCAATTTTCAAATGCCTGTTGTTCGATTAAAGTAACCGAATTAGGGATAGTCACTTTTTTTAATCCTGTACAGTTGTAAAAAGCCCATACCCCAATACTTGTTACTGAATTAGGTATTATCACTTGTGTTAATCCAGTGCAGCCTGAAAATGCATCATATTTAATTGAGGTTAATAAATTTGGCATGGTTAATTGTGTTAACGCTTTGCAATCGGAAAAAGCATGACACCCAATTGAATTGACCGAATCGGGTATTGCAATTTGTATTAATCCAGTGCAACCTGAAAATGCATTATCACCTATTGAAGTAACCAAATCTGGAATTATTATTTGTTGTAATTCTTTACAGTAGCAAAAAGTGTTATTTTTTATTACGTTAATTGAATTTGAAATTATAACTTGTTTTATTCCTGTACAAAAGGAAAATGCACCATCGCCAATGGATGTGACAGAATTGGGAAGGATAATTTCAGTTAATCCGTAGCAGTGTTGAAAAGCACTATCTCCAACAGAGATAACCGAATTGGGGATAATTATTTGTGTTAATCCGGTGCAATAGAAAAATGCTTTATCCTCAATGGAATTAACTGAACTCTGAATGGCAAAAATGCCTGTTTTTGATGCAGGGCAGTATATCAGTTTTGTTTTGTCCTTATTGTATAGTATCCCATCTAAGGTTGAAAAATAGGGATTTGTAATATCTATCGTTAATAAAGCAGCGCAACCAACAAATGCACTCTGCCCAATCGAAGAAATCGATTTTGGGATTATAATTTTTACTGTTTGACTGAATTCAAATGCATGAGGTGGTATTTCAGACTCATTATAATGCACGGGTAAATTCATGGCCTCCACATTGGGTCTATATATTGTAGTTCCTTCTAATCCGGAATATTCAACTATATTAGCGTCATTAAGGTTTAAGGTTGATAAAACGGGCATGAAATCCCTTATTGTTTTAAAATCGCTCGCATCTATATTACCGGTTACGGTTAGGTTGTTGATGGTTGTGAGGTTGCCTGCCTTAATAAGATTGTCTTTAAGCTTACCAGCCTTGGTAAGGTTTATGGTATAGGACACCTCTGCTTGTAACATTTCTGAAAAGGTTATTATTAATAAAAGCAAAAGAGTTTTTCGCATATTGAATGAATGAACAACAAATATAAACATACATAGTCTTGGAAAAGTATCAGGACTAAAGTCCTTCCGAGTTACAATGCTTAAGAGTCATAATTGGGCTTTAGCTCTGATTTTTTATTTACCTGATACAGATGAACTGCTGGCAGCTAAATAAACTACTAAAAACATAATTAATTCACAACAATAGCATCTGCTTTTCCATCGCCATTTATATCAGCAAAATAATTACCCCTGGTTCCATAATAGGGATTATTGGTCCAGGAAGCATTTTCAATAAAACTGCTTCCGTCTGAAATTCGAACAGTTACCTTATTATCATTGATTACAATGGCGTCTGCTTTTCCATCGCCATTTACATCGGCAAAATAAGTACCTCTGGTTCCATAGTAAGGATTATCGGTCCAGGAGGAACTTTCGGTAAACTTTGTTCCATCGGAGATTCTTACAGTTACTTTACTATTATTAACGGCAACTGCATCTGCTTTCCCATCACCATTTACATCGGCAAAATAGGTACCTTTAAGTCCATAATAAGTATCGTTTGTCCAGGAAGCAGTATCAATGAATTTTGTTCCATCAGAAGCCCGAACAGTTATTTTATCTTTATTAACCGCAATGGCATCTGCTTTTCCATCGCCATTTACATCGGCAAAATAGGTGCCAATTGTTCCAAAACAGGGATTTTCGGTCCATGAAGCCTTTTCCACGAATTTTGTTCCATCGGAAATTCTAACATTTATGTTACTGCCATTAACAGTAATCGCATCTGCTTTTCCATCGCCATTCACATCAGCAAAAACACTTTTATAACTTCCAAAACACGGATCATTAGTCCATGCAACATTTGGAGCTAGAATTGTTCCATCAGAGATTCTTACTGTTATTTTATCTATATTTATTACAACACCATCTGCTTTTCCATCGCCATCTACATCGGCAAAAAAAGTTCCCTTGGTTCCATAATAAGGATTTGTTGTTAAAGGAGTATTATTTTGAAAAATTTCTCCATCTGATAACCTAACGGTAACCTGAGATTGAACCTGAAAAATAAAGCACAATCCAATTAAATTCAGTACGATTTTTTTCATCTATTTGAGATTTTTTTTAAATCTAATAGAATTCCTTCAATAATCAAAATGCGGGGTTAACGTAATGCACTTAATCCAAGCTACAGAACAAAAGGAAGATTCATTTTTTGAAATCTGTAACGTTTACAGCTTATCTGCATTTCATATTAAAAACAAACATATGAAAACAACTGATAGCTTTCGGATATGCCTTCGGATTTTGGTATTAATGTTCCTGATTTCAAGTTGTGAAAAAGAGGAAGAAACAGGTACTGTAACCGATATGGACGGGAATGTTTATTACACTATTAAGATTGGTTCTCAGGTGTGGATGACAGAGAATTTAAAAGTAACACACTACAGGAATGGAGATGCAATATTGAATGTAACTTCCGATTCTGGTTGGGCAAAATTAACTACTGGCGCATATTGCAGTTATTCGAATAATTACATGTATGCACAGACGTATGGTTATTTGTATAACTATTACGCAGTGAGCGATAGCCGAAATATTTGTCCTGAGGGATGGCATATTCCTACAAAAGATGAGTGGATAACCTTATCAAATTATCTGAAAGACAATGACGGAGGAAAGATGAAAGAAAAAGGCACAGAACATTGGTTAAGTCCAAACACTGCTGCTACAAATGAATCGGGTTTTACAGGTTTACCAGGAGGATCGAGGGGTGACATAATTTATAACGGCGCCTTTTATGGCTTGGGAAACTATGGCGATTGGTGGACTTCAACAATAAATACAGAAGAAACTTCATCTGAATTATCGTTTTATTGGAGTTTGAGCAATGGAACAGGGTATGCCTACCTCGGCAATATAGGAACCTGGGCAACCGGATACAGTGTACG
>JAHEEB010000094.1 GCA_024640925.1 Bacteroidota bacterium
AGATTACTATCCCAATCTTCATAAATTGTCTTTACCTGAATTTGTTTATTTTCAGCACGGTCTGAATTTAATTGAAAATTCCGGAATGAAATGCCATCTACATTCAGTAAGTCTAATCCACCTTCAGTACCTACCCATAAAACATCTTTTGAATCTCTGAATAAAGCGTATATTGTGTTTCCCGATATACTACCTGAAGTTTTTTCTTCGAAAAAAAATTGAGTAAACCGTTTTCCCAGACTCATGTTGATTAAATGGTTGCTTAACTTATTCAATCCAAAGTCGGTTCCTATCCATAGATTTCCATACTTATCTTCGGCAATAACCTCAACATAATCACTCGAAAGAGATGAGGAATCATTAGTTACATGACTAAATATATCGTATTGTGTACCGTTAAACCTGCACAGTCCTATTGATTCGATTCCCAACCATAACGTACCTTCCGAATCCTGAAATACAGTGCGAACTGTTTCTCCGGGTAACCGATGAGCTTCTCCGTAATTTTTTAATCGGATACTGGTAGAAATAAGCTTACCTTGTTGTAAAGCCCAGGAATTTAAATTCTGAAAAAACAACAAGATGATAATTAAGCAGTAAAATAGTTTGTTTGAGAAAGGCATGTTTTGAGTACCTATAAATTCTATTTAGAGTCTTAAAGTTATTTTTTACTTTTTAATTTATCCTTATTTAGTCAAAAAAATGAGAAAAGAAAGTACAGGTTGGGAATCAGTTTCTGATTAGAAATTAAAGGAAGAACCTTGGTCGTTAATTAGAATATAATCCGGGATATCGTAGCAAACTCAGGGCTAAAGCCCCCCTGCACGGCATGTTCAATTATTTTTGAGGCAGAGAAAGAAGAAAAAAAAGTAATGTACCGCCCGCCTAAAGATATTTATGAACCATTTTTTTTGGCAAAAAAATATTATTAAGCTGAATGCAAGGTATAAGTATGCTAGTAATAACTCTTCTTATCTATTTTATAGGGTTAAACTGAGGGTATTCTGAAAAAGCAGTAAGGGCTTTAACATTTACAGCCTTAATCGCAGGGAATGTGGCTGTCATTCCTTCTAAGCGTTCGTGACATGAGAATATATTCAGAATATTAGTAACTCCTAATAAAACTGTGAAATGGGTCGCAGGAGGAGCACTATTATTAGTCCTGAATGTCACTTTTCTTCTAAACTTGTTTCTATTTGAAAAAGTAAGTACTGATCAATTGTTTGTTTGCGGTACAGCAATTATTTGGTTTGAAATTTACAAAGCACTTAAAAACAAACACCTGAAAAGTACGGAAAGAAGTTAATTAACGTTAATATAAAATAGGGAAGAGTTCAAATATTGCTCACTTTTCTTTATCTTTGAATTCGCATTATGAGACCGTTTAACATATATATAATTCGTTTATTTACCATTCTTTGCCTGATATCTTTTATTAGCTGGCAAAGCGTGGAATTTCTGCCTGGCAGTTTACTTCAACTTCATCAGCAGGACAACAACTCCGTAACTTCTGAAACGGCCTCAATTCATCTGGATGATAACAATGATATTATTATTTTAGGAGAAACCATAACTGGTTTAATGAATGTTTTTGGAAACGAAAAGATATTTCTTCCTGCAGACAATTTTATTGTTGAGAACTTTATTTTCTTTATCTGGCAACCGCCAAAAATGTCCTGACAAAATTTACAATCATTTTTCTTAATTGTATGTATTAATACATACTTACTATTTCATTATATAAATTTCCCATATCTCATGAATATTTCGAAATCCGCTAAAAAAGTTTTACTTCTTTGTATGTTAGTTACTTTTATCATAACAATAGTTTCAATTGTATTAGTTGAGATAAATCCAGTATTTGGCGAATTGCATGAAATAGCCGGGAAATTGTTAATCATACTTATGATAATTCATATAGTACTTAATTGGAAAAGTCTTACATGTCTTTTAAAAAAAACAAATTAAAATGGATTCTTTCTTAAAGGAAAATTTCTTCACCAGATTATTTCAGAGACTTAAAAGTACAAACAGACGAAAAATGTTGTTCTTTTTTATAGGGCTATTCCTATTGAAGTTGTTGGTTGTTTCTATGATTTTTATTGTGCCAAGGGTGATGGAATATGTACGTATCTGAAATAAATAAATCTTATAAATTATAAAAAACATGAAATGTCCCAAATGCAGCGTTACTTTATTAATGACAGAAAAAAAGGACATCGAAATAGATTATTGTCCTGAATGTCGTGGAATATGGTTAGATCGTGGAGAATTGGAAAAACTAATTGAGCGTTCGGTTGGCGAGTCCAGTTACGATTCATATAATAAAGATAATGATAACCATTATAAACATGATGATGATCATCACGAACAATATAACCATTCCAATAATAAATACGGATATAAACGAAAAAAAGGGTTTTTATCTGAGATATTTGATTTTTAGAATCTAAAAATCAAATATTCTGAACATGTAATTTTTTTAATATGGAAAAGAACCATTACAATTTATGGTACTCATAATGAGTAATGGTTCTTATTATTTATTTTCCTTTGATTCGGAAATAATTCAGTTGGATTTAATCTTTTTCCATAAATAATAAACTGGTATACCACTAGGTATAATTTCTAAACCCAAATTAATCAGAAGCCTGTGTTAATATGATGAATAAAAAAAAGGCATTTTCATGCCCTTTTTTAAATTATTATGTTTGTTTTTTATTGTTTTATCAACCGTATGTTGGATGTTTTATCCGAAGAATTGATACGAATTATATATATACCAGCATGTAATTTACTCAGGTCCACGGTTATTTGTCCTTTATTTACATACGAAGCTTTGAATACATTCTGTCCGCTTAGATTAAGGATTGTTACCGACGTTTCATTGATTACCTGGCCGAGGTCGATAGTAACCATATCGCCAGCCGGGTTCGGGTAAACCGACATTTCATTATCAATTTCAGTATTGATAGAGTTACTTTTACCAATGGTAAAACATGCAGAAGTGTCGGAACAACTATTTTGGCTTATAATTACAGCATAATTCCCGGAAATTGCATTACTGTATGATTGAGCAGTTTCTCCGCTAATAACGGAATAATCAGAACAATTAACCCATTTAAAGTTCCCTTCGGTTGCATTAGCTGTTAAAACTGACCCGTCCTGAGTAACACCGGAATTAACTGTATTTACAGTCAATGTGAGTACAATTGTTGAGTCGCAACCTAAAAATGAAGAAAAGGTTTCGCTATATGTTCCGGATACCGTGAGGGTTTGTGACCCAAAAATGTATTCTTCTCCATTACAAATTGTAGCTGTTGCTGTTTCGTTATATGGAGGATTTATTTCAACCTGAACAGGTACCCTGTTTTGACTAGCACAATTATTAAAAGCTTCGACATAGTATGTAGTTGGGTTTGTCAGTGACTCTGTTGTATAGGTCGGACCGGTAAAAACAGGTTCGTTGTCATACAATCCTGCATACCACTTCATGGTTCCTGATCCTTCTGCATTCAGGACTGCTTGCGATCCCTTGCAGGTTATTACATCTGTAGTTGTTGGGTTTGCCGGTTTTGCAGAATCCGATATATGCAAACTTATACTTGAGCCATTATTGCTTAAATTTGTATCAAAAGCCGAGGAATTAATTATATTGGCATACATGGTAATTATACTATCAACCTTGCTTGTATCGGTTATTCCTTCGAAATAAAGTAAAGCGCTGTCGACAGGTGCAATAGATGGGATTTCCCAGTATCCCGATGCTTTAGTATATTTTCCATTGACTGCATTGAAACCGTTTAATTTAAACCCTATTGGGAAAGCAGTTGTTGAAACTACATTCATTGCTGTATCCAGCCCGGTGTTTTTAATTTTAATTAAGTATGATATACTGCTTGAATCGCACAAAGTCCCGGAACGGCCACTGATTGATATTTCCAAATCGGCACTATCAGAAGGTAATTCCCCGAATACCATTACCCGGTTCATATCCCTTACGCATAAAAACAATCTTCCGTTTAAATCCGAACTTATGGTATATGGACGGGACACAGATCCTGAAGGATGATAATAACCTGTATTTGTAACAAAATCGGGTTGACCTAATACAACAGTTGCTTTCTCGTTATTTGAAACAGGCACAGAATCCCAAATAGTAATCCTGTTGTTCCAAAACTCCGATACAGCAACTTTTCCATCAACTGTAACTGTTACTCCAACAGGCCAAAATAAAGTAGAATCCGAACATCCGCTGGTTGAAATCCCGAAAACTGTCTGGCCAATTACAACTGTGGCAGTATCACCAAATGTTTCAGGAACCGAATCGTAAATTACTATTCTGTTGTTAAATTGGTCTCCGATTAACAATTTGCCATCGGGTGATAAATCTAATCCCCAGGGATGATTTAGTTTACCCGATGCATTACCGGAAGAAGTTGTAACCATATCGAGCTGGCCAATAACATAATCGGCAGGGGTGTTATTCATTGTCGGAATAGAATTCCACACTAAAATTCTGTTATTATATAACTCTGAAACCAATAATTTCCCGTCAGGTGTTGTTAATACACCACAAGGATAACCAGAATAATTGCTTATAATAACATTGGCTGGTTGATTATCAACTGTTGGAATAGTATCCCATATATAAATTAGTCCGGAACCAAAAGCAGCAATTAACCTATTACCATCGGGGGTCCAGTCTACCCCACTTGAAGAACCTGGTAATTCGATAGTAATATCTGCAGGTTGTCCGTTCCGTGCAGGCAAAGAATGCCAGATTTTTACAGATTCTCCAAATTGTTCTGCAACCGCAAGCATACCTTTCGAACTTATAGCGCAATAAACAGGACCAAAAGTAATTGAATCACTGGTATTATCAATATTTGTTGTGAAATTCGGTTGTCCGATAACCATACTGGCACTTTGGAAGGTTGTGAAAACCTGTTGTGAATACAGGAAGCTACCGGCCGATACTGCAAGTAGAAAAGAGAATAATTTTTTCATAGTCCCTGGATTATAAATTTATTTGTAATAACTTTTAAATAAACAATGTTAAACTTCATCTTGTACGGTGAAACCTAAGAATTGTTATCACACTTTTGAGCATTATCTAATAATAATCAATAATTTATTATCTTTTAAAACAATCCTTTGTATTTCAGCACTTATCTTTGCCTACGATAAGTCTCGAATAAATTGAAAAGCAACCGAAATCTTCTGGAGATAAATTACCGTTCATTGAGTCCGGTTAAAACCTTTATTGCCCTTTTCAGAGCAGAACACAGAAATGTTATTCTGGCTCTTGTATTGCTTATTATTAAACATTCGCCCGCTTTATTCCTGCCGGTTATTATCGGAAATGTAATTAACGCCATTGTCCATGCCGATGGAACCACCTGGAACAGGATAATATGGAACAGTGCGTTTATTACCTTCCTCTTTATTCAGAATATATTCACCCATACACTTTTTGTAAAAAGTCTGAGCAAGGCCATCCGTTCGGTTGAAAAAAGTCTTCGTTCAGCGTTGGTAAAGAGAATGCAGGAACTATCTATTGCCTTTCACGAAGGGTTCGAATCGGGACGATTGCAAACAAAGGTTCTGCGTGATGTGGAATCGGTTGAAATATTAGCCCGACAGATGGCCAATGCCGTTTTTACCGGATTGCTCAACATTGTCTTTGCTGTTGTTGTTACACTGTTGTATAATGTATATGTTGCAGCATTCTATGTATTAACTATTCCATTAGCTACTTTATTAATACAGCGATTCAGGACTAAAATGGCGCGTTCAAATGAAGCCTATCGCAACGAATTGGAAAACATGTCGGCACGGGTTAATGAAATGGTTCAGATGATACCCATAACCCGGGCTCATGCACTGGAAGAAACTGAAATTAACTCAATGGATGAACATTTTGAGCGTGTCCGATGGGGAGGAATCAGGTTGGATATAATCAATGCCCTGTTTGGTGCCTCGGCCTGGGTAACTTTCCAGGTTTTCCAGTTTATCTGTTTGATTGTTACGGCCCTTATGGCATATTACAAACTTATACAGGTGGGCGATGTATTTATGTATCAAGGGTTCTTCGCCATGATTATTAATTCTGTAAATACCATCATCACCATACTGCCTGAACTTAACCGGGGTTTCGATTCAATCCGTTCGCTCGGAGAAATCCTGGAATGCCCCGATATTGAAGAGAACCAGGGTAAATCTACAGTTGATGATGTGCAGGGTGATTTTCAATTTCAGAATGTTACATTCTCTTATACCAAACGTGCTGAAGTTCTCCATTCGTTAAGTCTGGACATTAAACAAGGTGAGTGCATTGCTTTTGTTGGTGCATCGGGTGCAGGAAAATCGACACTGATGAACCTGATTATAGGGTATCTCCGACCAGTTAAAGGAACGATACTTATTGACGGGAAAGATATGTCAACACTAGACTTGCGAACTTACAGACGTTTTATTTCTGTAGTACCCCAAAATATTATTTTATTTTCAGGCACCATAAAAGAGAATATCTTGTATGGACTTGATAAAGAAATTGTGACAGAAGAATGGTTTAACCACATTTTAAACGTCTCTAATGTTGATCAGTTTCTTAAAGATCTGCCTCAGGGAATAGACTCACGGATTGGTGAATATGGTAATCTTTTGTCTGGCGGACAAAAACAACGTATTGCCATAGCCCGCAGCCTGATACGTAATCCAAAAATTATATTGTTCGACGAAGCAACCTCTGCACTCGATGCCGAATCGGAAAAGCACATTCAGGATGCTTTGGTAAATCTTGTTAAGGGAAGAACTACTTTTATGGTTGCTCACAGGTTATCGACTGTAAAAATAGCCAACAGAATAATTGTACTCGATAAAGGAAACATAGTTGAATCGGGCTCTCCATCGGAATTAATATCCAAAGGCGGACTTTTTGCCCGCTATTACAATCTTCAGAGAAATGTAAACTGATTAAACTTTGCTTCCTGAATAGAAATTAGGATGAGGGTGTCCAAAAAGTTGATAAATAGCCACAAAGACTCTAAGATACAAAGACGTCACTAAGGTTAATGTCTTTTAAATAAGATCTTTGTGAGTCTTTGGAGCTTTCTTGGTGGCAAATTTACTTTTTGGACAGCTGCATCTTAGTTGGTATAAATCCTGTTTTTATTTGAAAATAAAATCAGGATATCCTCCAAGGTAGTTGCATTGCGGCACAAGATCATTTCCATCTACATAGATATCATCCAGAATAAAACGATAAACATAACTTTCAATTTGTATGTCCTTTGATTTTATAGGAAAGGTTAGTTCACAACTACGATTAAATTTAACCCTAACCGGTATGGTTACAGTAATAAAATAAGTCTCTCCCTTTTCTATGTCAAGTGGTTCAATTATTTCATATCCCCAGCAATTATAAGTTGTTTGTTCAACATCCTTTTTTGCACAAACAGTCCTCGTGGCATCCCAGAATGATTCCGAGGCCTTATAAACAGTAACTGTATATATTCCTGGTTCGTAGATTCTAACCCCCAACTGAGTAATTTTTCCGTCCCTCAGCGGTACAAATTTAAATCCATGTTCAAAATCAAATGAAATTTCTCTTCCAACAATACTATCATTTAATTCTGCATCAAAATAGCTTTTCAGAACGCCAGTAACCTCCGGAGAATCGTCTTTGGAACAGGAATTCAAGAGAAATAAGAAACCAAATAATGCGATAAAAACAAGTGCCTTTCGTTTTGTAACCGATGTGTTCATTGATTAAAGTTTTAGTGATATTTAAACATAAATTATTGAAAAATTAAATCCGGGTAACCTTCTATATAACTAACAGCTGAGCCTGACTCATCCGTTCCTTCCAAATAGTATTCTTCTCCATTGTTATAAGCTATAACATTGCTAAGAATCTGGACATCCTTATTCTTCAAAGGAAAGTCTAAATTGCCGGAACGATAAAAGACGAAATTTGCTGGCACTACAACTGTGATATAATAATTCATATTCTTTTTTACCTCAAAGGGATCAATTTTCTCATAAGCCCATTGATTATAAGTAGTTTGTTTTATTTCATTTCTGACGCAAACAAATGAAAATTTGCTCCATTTTGATGATTGGTAAACGGTGATTGTATAGGTTCCTGGGGTCTGCAATCGAACACCTAATTGAGAAATTTTACCGTCTCTAAGAGGCATAAACTTGTATCCACGCTCAATGTCTAAAGAGAGGTTTACAAAGGCAAGATCGAAAAAGGTTGTATCTGATTCTGTACAACCATTTATCACCCCCCTGATCTCAGCTGTTTCGTCTTTGGAACAGGAATTCAAGAGAAATAAAAACATAAACAGGATTGAAACAAATCCTGCTTTAAGTTTTGAAAACATTGTGATCATAGTTTTTAATTTTTATAAGTGGATTTAATTCTTATTGACATGTCTGCAAAACAGCCGGTTCAATTGGAGTATAGCCCAATTCTTTAGCTTTTTGAATATCGGAACAGCCAGACTGTTTATTCCCTGAGTTAATTTTTGCTACTCCCCTGTAATAATATGCTGCCGGATGCTCATTATTTTTCAATGCAACATTTAAATCATCGATAGCGCCAGAATAATCGGCAAGCATAACCTTAACTATTCCCCTGTTAATATAAGCCACGCCATTAGCAGGATTCAGAGAAATTGACACATTGATATCTACAAGTGCCTCCCTGTACTCTTTTGTATTGATTCGGGCATTACACCGGTTCATGTAGGCCAGGGACGATTTTGGGTCCATTTCTATTGCCTTGTTGTAATCGGCAATAGCTTCGGTAAATTTTCCCATATTTGCCAGTAGCACCCCCCTGTTCATGAACCCTGCAAAAGAAGGTGAAATCTGAAGTGCTTGATTAAAATCGTCGAGAGCACCTGAATTATCGTTTTTTTGCATCTTTTCCAAGCCTCGAAGGATAATAGCTTCATCACTGCTTTTTCCCATACTGGCAGCTTTATCAAAATCAGCAGTGGCCAGCTCTCCCTTTCCCGTCTCTTTATAAAGGTTACCACGGTTAAAAATTGCATCGGCAAAATCTTTGTTTATAGAAATGGCATTATTAAAATCTATCAATGCACCTTCCAAATCGTTCATCGATTTCTTTGCAAGCCCTCTAATGTTATAAGCTTCGGCATGAGCTATGTCTATTTTCAGGGCAGAATCGCAATCAGCAATAGCCGAATTATATTCTTTCATTTTTATTTTTAAATCTGCCCGGTTGCAAAAGAATACTGCATTATTTTTGTTTAGTGAAATAGCCCTGGTGTAATCTTCCAGAGAAGCTGACAGGTTTCCCATATCGCTGAATACAGTTCCCCTGTTATTAAATACAAATCCATTTTTCGGATCCAGTACTGCCAGCTTATTGAAATCCTGAAGAGCTTCCTGGTATTTGCCCATAAATTTATAGGCTGTCCCCCTGTTCATATAGGGCTCTCTAAAATCGGGTTTTATCTGAATGGCTTTATTGAAATCTAATATTGATTTTTCGTATTCTTTATTTAGGCTATATGCCACGCCCCTGTTATTCCAT
>JAHEEB010000676.1 GCA_024640925.1 Bacteroidota bacterium
ATAAACGTATTGTATAATTTTTGATCCTTCCCCGGCTTCTGAAGGACTAAATGCAGTGCCGCTAACTCCACTTCCGCTGAAAACACCTCCGGATGGACTCTCTCCAGATAAAGTTTCTGATTCACTATTTCTGCAAACAGCTGAAAAAGGCAATGTCAGAGAAACAGATGGTTTCTGGTAGATAGTTATTGAAGTAGACTTATTGTTTGAAGAACTAACTTGCCATACATATGTGTTTACATTAGGATTATAGCTTACCAAAGTTTGTTCAATCCAGGTTAATAACAGAGTAGCTTGTCCGTTCGAAAAACTAAATTTTAAAAGTTTTTCGGGAATAAAATTAGAGGGATTAGTTATAGCAACACTATTTCCTAAAATGTTTGAAGATACTTTACAAGTTTGGCCTGGTCCTGATGGAAGTCCGGATACACTTGAAGAACCTACAATAGGAGTTAGGTTAACCGTTGCACTTTCACAATATTGTCCGAATAAACTTATTCTTGATAGAATCAAACATAACATGAGTGGGATAAGTAATTTTTTCATAGGATAAGATTAAGGAATTATGGTTTCGAAAATTGTTTATAAAATGTTAGCAATGTTATTAAATTATCATTTAAGGAACAATATTCCATTTTTATTAATTATTCTATTTTCAGATATAATTAAAATCCAATCACTTACTTGAAGTTATTTAATATGTATACTAAGCAAAGTCAGAATATTGTTTTTAAAATGAATAATTAAAGAAAAAATATAAGTAATTCATATTTATAGATAGATAATCAATATTTTAAGTAAAACAATAATTCATTACTTATAACAGCTTATTTTTTAAAATCAGCAAAAAAATGCATTTCAAAAGTTTACTATATTTATCAAGTGATACAATTCTTAGAAAAACTTAATAATAATTAAAAACCATTTCCGTGAAAAGATCAAAAACAATAATTATTTCTATTTTAATAACATTTGCATTATCTGCATTTTATTGGATATCACCTAAACCAGTTATTTATTTAGCTGGAGATTCAACCATGGCTAATAAACCACTTGCTGATAACCCTGAAAGAGGCTGGGGACAGTTATTACCCGAATTTTTTAACAATGAGATAATCATTGAAAACCATGCCATGAACGGCCGTAGTACTCGTTCTTTTATATACGAAGGCAGGTGGGACTCATTAATGAATAAACTTAAAAAAGGTGATTATGTGGTTATTCAATTTGGACATAATGATGAAAGCATACAGAAAACAGAACGATATTGCACTCCTGTGGAATACCGATATAACTTAACACGTTTTATCAAAGATGTGAGATGTAAGGGAGCTAATCCAATTTTGTGTACATCTATTCAAAGAAGAAAGTTTGATGAAAACGGTGTATTCCAGGATAGTCATGGAGATTATCCCGGTTATGTCAGAGAACTGGCAGTGCAGTTGAATGTTCCGTTAATTGATATGCAGAAGAAAAGTGAAAAAGTAATATTAGAGCACGGGATGGAAGGTTCAAAAAAATTATTCCTCCATATTAAACCAGGAGAATACAAATCTCTGCCTGAAGGAAAAGAAGATAACACTCACTTTTCGGAATATGGAGCTCGTATTATGGCCGGATTATTTTGTGAAGGATTAAAAGAAATAAACCATGATTTGATTAATTTTTTAATCGTTGATAAGTAATCTTGAACTCAAACGGACGGAAGAACCGATTCCTTTATATTCCACCAAGATAAGACTTTGAAACGGTTATGCTCAATGGATAAGATAAAATGGAACAAAAGCAACATCCGATAAAATGAATAAGCCATATGTAAAATCCTTGTGGCTTATTCATTTTCTTGAAACATTTAAAACTATTCTATAATCAGTTTTTGGAAAATAATACCATTATCTGTTTTCAATTTAATGAAATACACTCCGCTTTGAAATTTGGAAATGTTTAAAACATCTTCTTGTTTAGCTTCTAAAATTATCTGTCCTTTTGTATTGAACAATTGAATTGTTTCGAATTTCTCTTTCAAATAAATATAATCATTCGCAGGATTAGGATAAAAATGAATAGTTTCTCCTGATATATCATTCAAACCAACTGTTCCCTTTTTCAACTCGAAAGTATCTATTATTACATCATTAAAATAAACGGAATAAAAACCAACCGGATGATCATATGTAAACGTAAATGTTGCATGAAACTCCGTTGGTTCAAGTGTATCACTAGTATAACTTGTAATTGGATAAATTTTTATATCGCCATTATCAAGATAAATTGTATTTGTACTATCAATATTTCCTATTTCAAGAATAAATAAATCAATTTTTTCACCTTGAAGTGCCATATTGGGCTCAACACTGAGATCTTTTGAACCAGAGTCTAAAGCTGATTTAACATAAATCGCATTCTTTTTTGTTAAAGTAATTCTTGATGTTGAGTTCCAAATCGAAAGATCATAATAACCAATATTATCATCTGTGTTTATATGGCAATTTAAAGTAAGAGATGTTGCACTGCTTGTTTTTATTTGAGGATAATCTAAATAATTATTTCCATTAAAAATATGAACAATATTTGAACCCTGGGTAAAATCGATATTTTCTGCGGTTACTTCAATATCAAGTGTCTGTCCTTGTTCAACCGTATCGGGTGTGACAGATAAAATAACTGGAACTAAAGGACCTTCTTTTAACTCAAAAGCATCTGATAAAGATATTTTTCCGTCTACATCATTTTGAACACTCAAATCATACATACCTGTCGTAAATGTATATGTTAAATTAAAAGTAGCCTGGAGTGTTTTTGAGTCAATCACATTCATTGAAATAGGATTATAGGTATATGAACCATATATAAGGCAAACGGCATTAATATATTTAGAAAAGTTCGTGCTGTCACCATATATAGTGATAGTAACATTTTCTCCCTGTTTAGCAGTTTTCGGTGAAATGCTGTCTAACGATGCTATTTCCTTAACATAAATAGCATCGTTTTTAGTAAAAGTGGTTCCAGCAATAGTATTCTGTATAGTCATGTTATAAAAACCTGTTGGAATATCAGAACTAAAAAAATAGTGAAGACTTAATGATGTAGAGCTTTTAATTGTTTTTCCATTTTCTATTATGGTTGTATTGCCATGGCTTAACCTTACAATATTAGTGCCCTGGGTAAAATCTACATTTTCTGCAGTTACATTTACATCGAGTGTTTGACCTATTACAACTGTATCGGGTGTTACAGTTAGAATTTGTGCGTCAATTTTTGATCCTAATATTAACGCAAGAATTGTAATAAAAAAGGTTTTTTTCATGTCGTATTTGTTTATTAATGGTTTACTGGTTGATTATTTCATTTGCTTGTAAATCAAATTTTATGCTGTTGGATATAATTTTCTTGTAAAAATCATACTTGTTTTTTTCTTTTTTATATTGATTCATAAACTCATAATTTGGTTGTGTGGTCTTTAATTCTTCATCTATAATTTTCTTTATTATCAACATAACTGTTTTTTGATATCTTGCCGAAGTATTCTCACTATCAATAGTTTTCAAGATTTTAAAGGCAGCATCATAATTT
>JAHEEB010000677.1 GCA_024640925.1 Bacteroidota bacterium
AAAGGCTTAAAAGGTTTTGCCAACTGGATGCGTGTTCAGTTTCAGGAAGAAACCGCACACGCTCTTAAAATTTATGATTATATTATAAACCGTTCCGGTGTAATTAAGCTTCAACCCATTGCATCTGTAGAAAATTCATGGAACAGCCTTTTACACATGTTCGAAGAAACCTACAAGCACGAATGTGTTGTAACCGATTTAATTTCGAATTGTTACGATGTTGCCTTAAATGAAAAAGATCATGCTACGGAAAGTATGCTGAAATGGTTTATAGATGAACAAACCGAAGAAGAGAGCAACGCACTGGAAATAATTGACCAGATAAAGCTTATCGGCGAAAAAGGAGAAGGTATTTACCTGATGGATAAAGAACTGTCAACTCGTACATTTGTAGACCAAACTCAAATCCCCTGAATAAAAGGTTATTAATAGATATAACCAGGAGGAAAATCGGGTTATATGCAGACTTTCCTCCTGTTTTTCAAACATTCATTATTTTTCCTTTGAAAGAAAATCTATTACTGAATTAAGTTTGTTTTTGAGTTCGACCAATTCTTCAATTTTTAACGATCCGGAGATTAGTTTTGCAGCGAGCTGTTCTGGTATTTTTGCTGCTTCTAATCTCATTTCTTTGCCCTTTAAGGTAAGACAAACAAAAACTTTTCGTTCATCGATCAAGGAACGCTGACGTTTAATGATTCCCTGAATTTCCATCCTCTTTAATAGAGGCGTGATGGTATTTGTATTCAGAATTAATTTTTGCGAAATATCGTTTACTGTTATATTGTCAGTTTCCCATAAAACCATGAGTACAAGGTATTGTGGATAAGTAATTCCCAATTTGTCTAAATGGGGCTGATACTCCCTTATTATAAGCCTTGAGGCAGCATATACAGGAAAACACAATTGATTTTCAAGCTTGAGTTGTTCAAATTCCATTATTATTTTTTTATTTTATTCTACTTCTGGAAATTCTCAAAATTACTTTATAATTTTTACCAGGTATTTATCAATTTTTTCTGGTTTATCTATTGGGGAGAACCTTTTAAGTGGCACTCCATTCGAATCAATCAGGAATTTGGTAAAATTCCATTTGATTTTACCACCCAACAGACCCGATAATTCTTTTTTAAGATATTTATAAAGTGGAAGGGCATTTTTTCCATTTACCTCAATTTTGGAAAACATGGGAAAACTCACCCCATAATTAATCATGCAGCCTTCCGATATCGACTTTTCATCACCAGGTTCCTGATTTGCAAACTGGTTACAAGGAAATCCTAAAATAACCAATCCCATATCTTTATACTTCTGATAGAGCTTCTCAAGTCCTTCAAACTGAGGTGTTAAGCCACATTTGCTTGCTGTGTTTACTACAAGTACTGTCTTTCCTTTGAAATTCTCCATGCTTATGTCTTTCCCTTGCAGACTTTTAGCAGAGAATTGATAAAATTGATTTTTCATATTTCATATTTTAAATCGCACAAGATATATTCTTATGCGATACAAATGTACAACTAATTTTTAAATCGCACGCGATATTTCTTGTTTTCTTCGATAAAAAATGAGGGTGTCCAAGAAGTTGATAAATAGCCACGAAGACTCTAAGACACAAAGGTATACCATGTAGATTTGAAACCCCACAAGTATCTATAATCTTATGAAATTTTTGTTGCTTGTTCTGAAAGATAGCAAATCCTTTGGTCGAGATTATTCCAGCAACAACTCCAATTATCATTGCCTGTGGGTGCGATGCAAAATCACATGTTGCGACAACGATTTTGATATAACTTATTATTGTACAATGCTATAATAAGTTATATCTTTAATTAGAATTCTAAACTTTTAAAATTATCAGTATGTGTAAAATCTTACGTTGGATTGGATATGCTTCAACAGGTGTTGGAGTAATATTTATCATTTGGGCATGTGTTTCTGTAATTTGCCACCTAAGTTCCACTGCTGCTGGTTGTTTCATTCGTCATCCAAAAAATCTGTTTGAGGTAGCAAACAGTTTTTTATTACTTGGAATAGCAATGTATCTTGTTACCAAACATTGCTATTGTGAAAAGTGCGAAAATGAAGATAAAAAAAAGGAAGGATGATATTGTAATGTAAATTCACAATTCTTTTATTGAAATATTACTATTTTACAGGAGGTAAATAACTTTCTGCAAAGGTTTTTTTGTTGCAAATCCAAAGGTATATAGCATTGATTTTTTTTAACTTGCTAAACTTCTTACAATGGAAAGCTTTCAAAATATTTCAATACTTGTTATATTTTGTCACCAAGGCTTGTACCAACGCTTTTTGCAGTTAAAATCCAAGGGTGATCAATGGGTACCATTTTACGTTTTCCAACAATTTCATTGATTGGAACTGGTTCAACACCTTCGCCTTTTGCTGCCACCATAATTCCATACTTTCCTTCCTTTATATAATTAGAACAAGCACTACCTAAACGAGTTGCCAGTAAACGGTCAGCAGCCGAAGGAATACCTCCCCGCTGCAAATATCCCAGAATTGTTACCCTCGATTCGACCAAAGTAAGTTTTTCCAGATTGGCAGCCAGTTCGATGGTGGTACCAACAGCCTGGGCTTTAAAAGCTTTTAATTCAGTGCTTAATTTCTGCGCAAGCTCAGTCTCATTGTCCAGTTGGGCTTTTTCTTTTCTACTTTTCAGAACCTGAATTTTTTGTGCCGATTCTTTTGACATTGCTCCTTCAGCAACAGCAATTATACTAAAATGTTTTCCGGCGCGATTACGTTGCAAAATAGATTCTGCCACAACTTCGATATCATATGGAATCTCAGGAATAAGAATAACATCTGCACCACCGGCTATTCCGGAACCTAGGGTAAGCCATCCGGTATTGTGTCCCATAATTTCTACTACAATAATCCTGTGGTGGCTCGAGGCTGTACTATGGAGACGGTCTATTGCTTCAACTGCAATGCCTAGCGCTGTGTCAAAACCAAAAGTTACATCAGTGCCTGCAATATCATTATCAATTGTTTTCGGAAGAGTAATAACATTTAGTCCCTGATTCATAAGGTGACTGGCATTTTTAAGTGTTCCGCCGCCACCCAGGCAAACAAGACAATCAAGATGATGTTTATAATAATTTTCAACAATAACCTCTGTCATATCCATCACTTTGCTACCAATCTGCATTTTGTTAGGTTTATCGCGACTGGTGCCCAGAATAGTTCCACCAAGAGTTAAAATGCCAGAAAGAAAGTTGCTGTCCATCCGAATATAGCGGTTTTCCATCAAACCACGAAAACCATCATAAAAGCCAACTACTTGCATATCGAACTGGCTCATGGCTGTTTTTCCAATACCCCTAATGGCGGCATTAAGTCCCGGACAGTCACCACCGGCAGTAAGTATTCCTACGGTTTTATTAGCCATAACCTTTCTTTTAAACATAAATTACAAAAATTTAAGATAATTTGAAAACACAGGAATGTAAAATCCTTCATTTTCAAATTACTTTGATTTTTTCAGAGCGTTTTCAACATCTTCAATAATATCATCGATGTGTTCAAGACCTACCGAAACACGAACAA